>JAFEBB010000004.1 GCA_018266075.1 Deltaproteobacteria bacterium
GAGCAACTACGACAAGAAGTGGGTCAACCGGCCGAAGCCTAAGTGAACAGCATTGCGTCTAGCTCGCGAGCGCGAGCTTGCGGACGATCGACTCGCGGTGCTTCATGAAGCGCCCGTAGTCCGCGCGGGTGCGCTCGGCGTCGCCGACGGCCAGAGCCACGAGCTGCTTCTCACCGCCGCCGTCGAGCGCGCGCGCGAGCTCTTCGACCGGCGCACCTGCGCGGCGCCACCCGCGGGCGAGCAGCGCGCCCGTGTAGCGCGCGTAGGCGAGCAGCGCCGGCGCCTCCAGGGCGAGCGCGGCCAGCTTCATCCCGTGCGGCGAGTGCTCGCGGACCTGGAAGAGCCGCCCGCCGACGCGCGCCGTCCCCAGGATCTGCTCGCTGGTGACGCGCAAAGCACGGGCAGCGCGCTCCACCTGACGCGCCCGCTGCCGTTCACCGAGCAGGCTCGCCACGTGCCCCCACGGCGATCGACGGGGCTCCTTGAGATCCAGGATCACCGGCGACTCCGCGAGCCCGGCCACGAGGGCGAGGTAGCGGCGGCGGCCCAGCGAGCCGTTCCCGGCGAGTCGACGCGCGGCATCGAGCAAGGCAAAGCCCCGCGGCGAGCGCCGCGGGCGCAGGTCGCGAAGCCCGCTCTCCAGCTGCGGCGCCAAGGCTTGGCTGGGCGCGTGGAGCGTCGGCCCCAGACGCAGGCGCAAACCGCGGCCATCGAGGATGGTGCTCTCGGCGAGGAACGCACTGCGCGCGGCGCGCTCGCTCTCGGCAATCAGGCGCTGCACCGTGGGCGGCGCTTCGAGGTCCGCGTCGAGGGCCAGCTCCATGCCGTGGTGGAAGCCCTGGAGCACGGCGTGCGCGCCGGAATCCGAGCCGAGCACCAGCGCGGCGCTGGCCGCGAGCCTGCGCAGATCGATCACCAGCGGCGCGAGCGTGACCTCGTCGAAGTCGTTCAGATCGAAGGCGACCTGGCCGTGCTCGCCGAGGTAGGTGCCGAAGTTCTCGAGGTGCAAGTCGCCGGTGACGAGCCCGCGCGCGCGGCTGAGCGCGCTGCGCTTCTCGCGCGAGAGCACGCGCACGTACTCCGGCAGCGTGCCGCGGAAGAAGGCGAACGGATCGCGTGCGAGCTTGTCGAGCTTGAGGCGGATGGCGTGCGGCGCGGCCTGCGCGTCCTCGCGAAGGTCGGCGAGCAGCCAGCGCTCCACGGGGACGCCCATGGTCGGCAGCCTACCCCACGAGCGACCGAGCGTCGCTGCAGGCCGCCGGATCCGCGCGGATCCGAGCAGTTGGGCCCATCGCGAGACGTGGTCCGTGGTTCGTTCTGCCGGTGCCGGCGATCAGCGCCCCGCCAGGGTCGTCCGCTCCGGCGTGCGCCCAAACGCGGTGAACAGCTCGCTCGCCAGGTACGGCGTGTGCGGCGGATCGCGGCGCTTCTGCACGCGCAGGCGGTCGTTCACGCGGCGCCCGGCGGCATCGTGCGAGAGGTGCAGGTCGTACAGATTCATCCGGAAGCTGGCCACGCCATGGCTGCCAAAGTGCACCAGGGTGAGCGTCCCGTCGATGTCCACTTCGGTCACCATGGCCACGTGGGTGAGCGGGTCGTCGAGCTTGCCGTTGCGATTGCGGTCCCAGGTGTCGTGGAAGAAGGCCAGGTCGCCCGGCAGCGGGTGATCGAGCTCCAACCGGCCCTCGCGCTGAAAGCCCACGTACTCGCGCGCCACCGAGTTGCCTTCGAGGTCTTCGGCCGAGGGGAGGTGCAGGCCCGCCTCGCCGTAGACCGCCTCCACCAGCCCGGAGCAGTCGCGGCGCGCGAGCGAGCCGTCGTGATCCACCAGCGACGTGGCGCGCTCGGCGAGCCGCAGCCCCACCGGCTCCCCCACGCGCACCAGCGGCGGCGCCTCGCGCGAGGGCATCAGCGGCCCTTCCGGCAAGTCCAGCGCAGGCGGCGCGACGTGCACGCAGCCGGTGGCGACGAGCGCCAGCAGCGTGAAGAGCAGGACGCGGTTCGTGGCCATTCGTCGATGCTAGCGGGCCCGATCGATCCGGCAATTTTTGGGCACGGCCTTGGTCTAGAGTGCCCGGCCATGATCGCCTCGCTGCTCGCGCTCGCCCTCGCCGCCACCCCGCCCACGCCGCGCTCGGCCGTGGTGGTCCCCCACGCGCAGGCGCTCGGCGACGCCCGGGCCTTCCTCACCTCGGCCAGCCTCTACGCGCCCTCGCTCTCTCCGGGACCGCTGGGCCGCAGCCTGGGCGCGCCCCTCGCGCTCGACGTGCTCGACCTCTCCGCGTGGGCCGACGCGGGACTGGATGTGAACGGTTCGGTTTCATTACTGAGCTTCTCGCGCTCGACCGCCGCGGTGGTCCTGCCGGTGAAGGATCCGGCGAAGGTGCTCGAGCGCGCCCGCGCGAACCTGCCGTCGGCGGGCACGGTCACGGAGGAGAAGAAGGGCGGCATCACCACGTTGATCGCGCGGCGGCCCAACCGCGACCAGCCGGAGATCGCGGGCGGCATTGCCGTCGGCAAGAAGGAGGCGGCCATCTGGTTCGGCGGCAACGACCCGGCCGTGCTGAAGGCCGCGCTCACCGCCAAGCCGCCCACGCCCGAGCGCGCCAAGGGCCTCGCGGGTTCCATCACGGTCCTCGCCGACGGCCCCACGCCGGCCACGGGCTTCGCGCTGGGGCTCGCGCCGAGCGCGTCGGGGCTGGCCGTGGAGGGCCGCGTCGACACCGGCAAGCCGCTCGTCGTCGCCTCGCCGCACGACGCCTTCGCCAAGCTCGCGCCGGCAGCGCCGCTCGTCGCCCACGGCACGCTCTCGCCCTCGGCGCTGCAGCTCTCGCGCTCGCAAGCCGAGGCGCAGCTCAAGGTGGTGGTGAGCGCGCTGGGCTTGCCGCTGGTGCCGCCGCAGCTCGACGCGCTGCTCTCGGATCTCTCCGGGCCGGCGGCGCTGGTCATCACCGGGCTGGATCCGGATCGCGGCGCCGGATCCACGGATCTGGATCGCTACTTCCTGGTGAGCCACGCCTACGCCGCGCAGGTGAAGGACGCGGTGAAGACCGGCGCCGACTTCGAAGCCCTCAACGCCCTGGTGGGCCAGCTCCCGAGCTCGGGCTGGAGCCAGACCACGGCGCCCGTTCCGGGCAAGCACGCGCTGATCCGGATCCGGCCGGGACGCGTCGTTTGGTTCGGGCTTGCGGGTGACGTGCTCTACGCCGCCAACGACGCCAACGCGCGCGACGCCCTCTTGAACGCGCTCGGCAACGCGGGCGGCTCTGACGTCCACGCGGGCCAGGTGGTGCTGGATGGCGTGCGCACCGCCCAGTCGCTGGGGCGCCTCTCGCTGCTCGATGCCGCGCGCTCGACGGAGCTGGCCGCGCTCTTCGCCCTGGCGCTCGAGGCGGGGCCGCTCTTCAAGGCGCTGGGGACGTCGACGTTCACCGTGGAGCCCGAGCCGCACGGCGCCAAGCTGAAGGGCGCGCTGACGTTCCCGCAGCCGGCGAAGCCCGGGCCGTAGCCGCCCGCGCGCATTCGCCGCCGCCGCGCTATAAGGTCCGCCTCCGTTTCTGGAGCTGGAGCGCCCGTGGCCAACACCGACTCGACCCGCAACACCGTCGCCCCCGAGACCGACCCCCTGCGCCAGCGCCTGGCCGCGCTGGAAGCGAAAGCCCTCGAGGCCGGCGGCGCGGAGCGCATCGCCAAGCAGCACGAGGCGGGCAAGATGAGCGCCCGCGAGCGCGTGGAGATGCTGCTCGATCCCGAGTCGTTCGTGGAGCTCGACAAGTTCGTCACCCACCGCAGCCACGACTTCGGCATGGCCGACAAGAAGATCCCCGGCGACGGCGTGATCACCGGCTACGGCATGATCGAGGGCCGGCAGGTCTTCGTCTTCGCGCAGGACTTCACCGTCTTTGGCGGCAGCCTCTCCGGCGCCTACGCCCAGAAGATCTGCAAGGTGATGGACCTGGCCATGCGCGTGGGTGCGCCCGTGGTCGGCCTCAACGACTCGGGCGGCGCGCGCATCCAGGAAGGCGTGGAGAGCCTCGCGGGCTACGCCGACATCTTCCTGCGCAACACGCTCGCCTCGGGCGTGGTGCCGCAGATCAGTTTGATCTTGGGCCCCTGTGCGGGCGGCGCGGTGTACTCGCCGGCGATCACCGACTTCATCGTGATGGCCAAGGACACCTCGTACATGTTCATCACCGGCCCCGAGGTCATCAAGACGGTGACCCACGAGGACGTGACCAAAGAGAACCTCGGCGGCGCGCTCACCCACGCGGGCAAGAGCGGCGTGGCCCACTTCGCCGCCGACGACGAGGCCAGCGCCATTCGCCTCACGCGCGAGCTGCTCAGCTACATCCCCTCCAACAACATGGAGGACGCGCCCGTTTTCCCCAACGGCGACGATCCGCAGCGCGAGGAGAGCTCGCTCAAGTCGATCGTCCCGGCGAACCCGAACCGGCCGTACGACATCAAGGACATCATCACCGCCGTCGTCGACGAGAAGCACTTCTTCGAGGTGGCGCCGCTCTACGCGCAGAACATGGTGGTGGGCTTCGCGCGCTTGAACGGGCGCAGCGTGGGCATCGTGGCCAACCAGCCCGCGGTGCTCGCCGGCTGCCTCGACATCAACGCCAGCGTGAAGGCCGCGCGCTTCGTGCGCTTCTGTGACTGCTTCAACATCCCGCTCATCACCTTCGTCGACGTGCCCGGCTTCCTGCCCGGCACCAGCCAGGAGTGGGGCGGCATCATCACCCACGGCGCGAAGCTGCTCTACGCGTTCGCCGAGGCGACGGTTCCGAAGATCACCGTCATCACCCGCAAGGCGTACGGCGGCGCGTACGACGTGATGGCCTCCAAGCACATCCGCGCGGACGTGAACTTCGCCTACCCGACCGCGGAGATCGCGGTGATGGGCCCGGACGGCGCGGTGAACATCGTGTTCCGCAACGAGCTGCAGAAGTCGAAGGATCCGGAGGCGGAGCGCGCGCGGCTGGTGGCCGAGTACCGCGAGAAGTTCGCCAACCCGTACAAGGCCGCGGAGCTCGGGTACATCGACGAGGTCATCCGGCCCGAGCAGACGCGCCCCAAGCTGATCCGCGCCCTGGAGATGCTCAAGAACAAGCGCCAGGAGAACCCGCCCAAGAAGCACGGGAACATCCCGCTCTAGACAGGTCCGTTCATCACCCGCCCAGAGCAGCGCTTTGGACGGGCGGCCGGCCGCAAGCACGACTACGCTTGAGGCATGCGCTTTCAGCTCGATAACGGTCTCACCTGGGTCTACGCGCCGCTCCACCACTCGCCCGTCGTCGCCATTCAGATCTGGGTGAAGGTCGGCTCGGCGGATGAGCTGGAGCACGAGCTCGGCCTGGCGCACCTCCACGAGCACATGCTCTTCAAGGGCACCGCGCGGCGCGGGCTCGGCGAGATCGCGCGCGACGTCGAGGCGCACGGCGGCGAGATCAATGCCTGGACCAGCTTCGACCAGACCGTCTACCACGCGGTCCTCGCGAGCCGCTTCTTCGCCGAGGGCATGGACATCCTCTCCGACGCCGTCCGCGCCTCGAGCTTCGACGCGGGCGAGCTCGGCCGCGAGATCGAGGTGGTCGTCGAGGAGATCAAGCGCTCGATGGACATGCCGAGCCGCAAGCTCTCCAAGGCGCTCTTCGCGCTCTCCTACGGCACGCACCCCTATGGCCGGCCGGTGATCGGCAGCATCGAGAGCGTGCGCGGCATGGACCGCGACAAGATGCTCGCCTTCTTCGGCAAGCACTACCGCCCGGACAACATGGTCGTGGCCGTGGCCGGCGACGTGAGCCTGGAGCGCGCGAAGGCCGAGGTGGAGAAGTGCTTCGGCGGCAAGTGGGGCCAGCCGCCGCGCGCCGCCGTACCGCGCGCCATCGAACCCGCGCCGACGGGATTGCGCGCGCTGGTGGCCCATGACGACGTGAAGGAAGCGCACCTCTCGCTCGCGTTCCCGATTCCGAACATCGACGCGCCCGATCTGCCCGCGCTCGACGCGCTCGCGGTGATCCTCGGCCAGGGCGAGAGCTGTCGGCTGGAGCTGTCGGTGCGCCGCGGAAATCTCGTCAACGACGCGCACGCCTACGCGTACACGCCGCGTGACCCCGGCCTGCTCTCGCTCGACGCCACGCTCGAACCCGACAAGCTGCACGAAGCCATCCCCGCCATGCTGCGCGAGGCCTTCCGGCTGCGCGAGGAGCTGGTGGAGCCGGCGGAGCTCGCGGCGGCGCAGTCGATGCTCGAGGCCGACGCCATCTACCAGCGCGAGACGGTGCAGGGCCTCGCGCGTCGGCTCGGGTTCTTCGAGGCGGTCGCCGGCGGCGAAGAGGCCGAGGTGCGCTACCACCAGCGCATCGCCGCGCTCACGCCGGAAGATCTGCGCGAGGTGGCGAAGAAGTACTTGCAGCTTCCGCGCTGTGCCGCCGTTGCGCTCGTACCGAATGGGACGAAGTTCGACGAGGCCGGGTTGCGCGCCGCGCTCCAGAGCGCCGAGCAGCCCGCGCCGCGCCCGCGGAAGGACCAAGCGCCGGAGATCCCGTTCAAGCCGAGCCTGCAACCTGCGGGGCGTACGGGCGGCGAGGCGTCGAAGATCCAGAAGCACGTGCTGCCCAACGGCGTCACGGTGCTGCTCAAGCCCGAGAGCGGCGTGCCCCTGTTGGCGCTGCGCGCGGTGCTGCCCGGTGGCCTGCTCTACGAGAGCGACCGCGACAACGGCCTGCACCAGCTCCTCGGCCGCACCTTCACGCTCGGCGCGGGCGAGCGGACCGCGGAGGACATCGCCCGGCTCTCCGACGCGATGGCGGGCTCGGTGAGCGGCAACAGTGGCCGCAACAGCCTGGGCCTGCGCGGCGAGTTCTTGAGCCGGCACACGGAGCGCGGGTTCGATCTCTTCGCCGAGTGCCTGCTCGAGCCCACCTTCACCGACGACGAGGTCACGCGCGAGCGGAACCAGCAACTGCAGTCGATCAAGACCCGCGACGATCACCCCTCGGGCGTGGCCTTCCGGCTCTTCAACCGCGCGCTCTACGGCGAGCACCCCTACCACCTCGATCAGCAGGGCGAGCTCGAGAGCGTCTCCAAGCTCGACGGCGCCGCGCTCCACCAGGCGCACCGCGCGCGGCTCCAGGGCGGCTCGCTGGTGGTGAGCGTGGTGGGCGAGATGGAGCCGCAGAAGGTGCTCGCGCTCTGCGAGCAGCGCTTCGGCGGCTTGCCCAAGACGCAGGTCGCGCGGCCGGCGGCGAAGTCGATGCCCTCGCACGCGGCGCCGCAGCTCGCGCACCAGGACTCGCAGAAGGCGCAGGCGCACCTCGTGTACGGCTTCATGGGCACCACGCTGGGCGACGCGGATCGCTACGCGCTCGAGGTGCTGTCCACGGTGCTCAGCGGCCAGGGCGGCCGGCTCTTCCTCGAGCTGCGCGACAAGCGGAGCATGGCCTACAGCGTGTCGAGCTTCAGCATCGAGGGCGTCGACGCGGGCTACTTCGCGGTCTACATCGGCACCAGCCCGGAGAAGGTGGACGGCGCGCTCTCGGGCATCCGCACCGAGCTCTCCAAGATCCGCGACACGCTCATCACGCCCGCGGAGCTGGAGCGCGCGCGCAGCTACCTGATCGGCTCGCACGCGATCGGGCTGCAGAAGAACGCCGCCCGCGCGGCCATGGTGGCCCTCGACGAGCTCTATGGCCTGGGCGCGGAGAACCACCTCAAGTACGAGGAGCGCATCCTCGCCGTCGACGCCGAGGCGGTTCGTCGGGTGGCCCAGCGCTTCATCCACTTCGACCGCGCGGTGCTGTCGGCACTCGGGCCCAAGCCCAAGGACGAGTGGACGAGGGGCTGAGCGGTGCACGCCCGCGCCGGCCGAACGACCCACCAGTCACGAGCCACGGCTTGTTCGGGCCACTTCACCTTTTGCTCGCTCATCGGTTAAAGGGGTCCGCGCCATGAGCGACTTCTTCACCCTGACCGTGGAGCTCCCCGAGGCCAGCACCGAGCTGGCGGAGAGCCTGCTCCACGACGCCGGCTGCCTGGGCCTCGAGATCCGCGACACCGAGACCAAGCCCATGCCCGGCCAGCGCGTGCCGCCGCCGGGCCGCGCGCTGCTGGTGGCGTACTTCCAGGGCCGCGAGAGCGTCGACGAGGTGAAGTCCGAGCTCGCCGACGAGCTGCCCGGCGCGACGTTCGAGATCGAGGGCGTCGTCGAGCAGGACTGGAGCGAGAGCTGGAAGGCACAGATCAAAGCCACCACCGCTGGCCGCCTCTGGGTGGGCCCGCCCTGGCTGGAGAAGGACGCGCCCGCGCGCAGCACGAAGATCGTCATCGAGCCGGGCATGGCCTTCGGCACCGGCGATCACCCGACCACCCACTTCTGCCTCGAGGCCCTCGACCGCGCCCTCAGCGAGCGGCACGGCGCGAGCGTCCTCGACGTGGGCACCGGCTCGGCGGTGCTGGCCATCGCCGCGCGCAAGCTGGGCGCGGGCCGCGTGGTGGGCACCGACAACGACCCGGTGGCCATCCGCGTGGCCCTGGAGAACGCCGAGCGCAACGGCGCGACGGACCTCGAGCTCTCCACCGCCGACCTGCACGAGGTCTCGGGCACGTTCGACATCGTGCTCGCCAACATCCTCGCCAACACCCTCACCGAGCTCGCCGAGGCCATCACCGCCAAGGTGGCGCCGCGGGGCCTGCTGGTGCTCGCGGGCATCCTGAGCAACCAGGCCGAAGAGGTGCTGGTGCCCTACCTCGGCCGCGGCCTGCAGCTGCGCACCCGCGTGCTGCGCGGCGAGTGGGCCATGCTGGAGCTCGAGCGGCCGTGATCCGCATTCCCGTGCCGCAGGGGTCGCTCCGGCAAGGCACCCTGGCGCTGTCGGCGGACGAGTCGCGGCGCGCGCGGACTGTGCTGCGGCTCGAGGTGGGCGACTCGGTCGAGCTCTTCGACGGCCAGGGGTTCGCCGCGCCCGCGCGCGTGGCGGAGATGACCGACGTGGTGACCCTCGACGTCGGCCCGGTTCGCGAGGCCGGCCGGGCGCCGCCGCTCTGCGTGGCCCAGGCCCTGGCCAAGGGCGACAAGATGGAGCTGGTGATCCAGAAGGCCACCGAGCTGGGCGCGGCGGAGATCGTGCCCTTCGCGTCGGCGCGGGCGGTGGTGAAGCTCGACGCCGCCAAGGCCCACGAGCGCGTCGCGCGCTGGCAGAAGATCGCTCAAGAAGCTGCGCGTCAATGCGGCCGCGCGGACACGCCCGCGGTCGCGGAGCTCTCGGATCTGCGGGCCGTGCTCGCTCGACCGGGCGCGCGAGGGCTGCTCTTCGAAGGCGCGACCGACATCCGGCTGGGCGCGTTCCTCGATTCCGCCGGCGACGCGCCCGTCACCCTGCTCATCGGCCCCGAGGGCGGCTTCTCGGCCGACGAGGTCGAGCAAGCGCGCAGAGCCGGAGCCGCGATCGTCGGGCTCGGGTCGCGAATCCTGCGGACGGAGACCGTGGCCCTCGCGGCGCTGGCCATCGCCCTGCATCGGCGCGGCGAGCTCGGCTGACGCGCTCAGCGCTTGGTGCCGGAGAGGTTCAGCTCGGCGGTGCAAGGGTTGTCGTTGACGTCCACGAGCAAGAGCTCGCGCGTGCCCGCGACGCCGCCGTCGGCCAGGAAGTAGAGGCTGAAGCTGTCGGTGTCGTTGCCCGACGAGTCCAGGGCGTGCGCGCGGAAGATGCCCGAGGTGTCGTCCACGCCGCCGTAGACCAGCTCCGATTGGATGGTGTCGAAGAGCGCCGCGGTGGCCGCGCCGCCATCGCGATCGCGGGCCACGCCCACAGAGACCTTGGTGTTGCCGCTGGGGATGAACGTGCACCCGTTGCTTGCCGAGGGCTTCTCGAACAGGTCGTAGACGCCGCTCCAGGCGAGGTTCTGCTTGTAGATGGGCGCGTTGAAGCGCTGGCCGACCAAGGGCCCGGAGGCGAACGTGCCCGCGGTGCAGAAGACCTCGGTGGCCTTGTAGCCCGCGTCTTCCTTGTAGGTGCCGTCGATGGTGAGGGCGCCGCAGGTCTCGAGCTCCGGGTAGACGATCTCCGTCGAGAACTTGCCGCCGGCGTCGACGACGCCCAGGTAGGTCTGGCTGGGATCGTTCACCTGGAGCAAGAGGTGCCCGTCGACCTGGATGGCGAAGAGCTCGCCCGCGCCGTTCACGTCGTAGGCGCCGGTGAAGGGCCCGAAGCTGGTGGCGATGTCGGGCGAGTGGGTGACGGGGCCGGCGTCCTCGGCGTCCACGGGCGTGACGTAGCCGGAGTCGGGGCCGCCATCGACGACCGAGCCGGCATCGGGGGTCTCCACGGTACCGCCGTGGCAACCCGCGGCCGCGAGGAGCGCAACCAGGACAAACGAGGCGAGAGCGGGGGAGCGAGCCATCGTCTGGAAACCTAGCAGACTGTCGCCCAGCAGCGGAGAGCGGGGCGGGTTTCTTGATTCTGCGTGGGCAGCGGCCTACGTTCGGCGGGGCGTGTTGCAGGCTGTAGCGCAGCCGCCGAGGAGCGTTCGTGACCAAGTGCGAGGCCTGCGGACTGGTGCAGAAACCCGCGCCCCGCTGCGCGCGCTGCAACGCCGTGCTCGCTCGACCCGAGATGGGGCTGGGCCAGCCGCCGCCGCCGGCGATTCCCTCCGCGCCTGCCACGGCGCCGCCCGGGCCGCGACTTCCGGTGCCGCCCATCCCGCCCTCGCCTGCGAGCGCGCTCCGACCACCGCAGCAACCGGCACCGGCTCCGCGACCTCCGTCGGGCCTCGCAGGCCCGCCGGTGCCGACGGCCCCCGCGCGTCCTGCGTCTGGCTTCGTGCCGCCTCCGGCGCCGCGGCCGACCACCGGTGCCCCGCCGCCTGCGCTTCCCCGGCCGACGACTGCCGCTCCGGCTCCGACCGCTCCTGCGCGCCCCGCGTCTGGATTCGTTCCACCTGCGGCCCCGCCGCCGATGCCCCGGCCGCCGTCTGCGTCGCCGCCTCAGGCTGCAGCTCCGCGTCCGGCCACGGCCTCGCCCGTCGCTGCACCGCCACGACCTGCGGTTCCGCCCTCCGCGCCCGCACCGCGACCGATCACCTCCGCGCCGCCGCCCGCGCCGGTTCCCAGTCGACCGACGACCGCCGCGCAGCCCGAGCCCAAGCCGCTCGCGGGCGGATTGCCACCGCGGCCGCGAACCTTGCCGGTCCCGCCGATCCCTGCGCCGAGTGCGCAAGTCCAAGCGCGTCCACCTTCGCAGACGCGCGAGTTCATCCCGCCCACGCCCGCGCCGCCGCGGCAGACGCGCGAGTTCGTGCCGCCCACCGCGCCCGCCCCAGCACCCGCGCCGTTGGCTGCGCCCGTGCCGGTGAGCCTCCCTGCGCCGATCGCCGCCGCGCCCGCGCCTGCGCCGCGCTTGCCCGAGCCCGAACCCGAGCCGATGAAGCCTCCGCCGGTCCAGGTCCGCGCGCCCGAGCCCGCGCCCGCGCTGCGCCTGCCGGAGCCCGAGGCGGAGCCCGTGAAGCCCGCGCCGCTCCCGATTCAGCCATCAGAGCCTCGCGCCGAGGCGCCGCGGCCAGCGCCGGTGCGCGCCGTGCCTCCTGTCGACGCCGGGCCGCTCACCGTCCGCGCCTCGCCGGCGTCGCTCTGGCGGCGCGTCGGCGCGTGGCTCGTCGACCTCGCCGTGCTCTCGCCCTTCGGACTCGCCTACGCCAAGGGCGCCCAGGTGCTGATGAAGCACCCGCCACCGCCCACGCAGAACACCGGGCTCGACTACCTGGTGAACCGCGTCGACGCGTACCACGGGCTCATCGGTCCCACCCTGGCGCTCGCGGGGGTGGTGCTGCTGGTCTACTCGGCGCTCTTCCACGGCATGGGCGGGCGCACGCCGGGCAAGCGACTCTTCGGCATCCGCCTCGTCGACGGCACGGGCCGGCCGCCCAGCCTGGCGCGAAGCCTCATCCGGGCGATCCTCTCGCTGGTCTCGCTGGGGGCCCTCGGGCTGGGCTACCTGCTCGCCCTGTTCACCCGCCGGCGCCGCGCCCTGCACGACGCCCTCAGCGGGACCTACGTGGTCCGGCTGCTCGCGGGCTGACGTTCCGGGCTTCTGATCGCGTTGACCCTGCCGGCCATCCCGGCCAGACTCGGCGCGCACCATGCCCGCGACCCTCGCGCGCCTCCTTGTCGAAGGCGGCGTGATCAACCGAACGTTGGCCGACGAGTGCCTCCGCCGGCACCTCCAGGTGGGGGGCGCGCTCGACACGGTGCTGCTCGAGGCGGGCGCCTGCACGGAGCCCATCGCGCTCGCGTACCTGGCCCAGGCCAGCGAGCTGCAGCCGGGCTTCTCCCGCGACTTCGCGCTGGTGGATCCGAAGATCACCCAGATCTTCCCCTTCAAGCTCGCCGATCGTCACGGGATGATGCCGCTGGAGCTGGGCAAGCGGCACCTCTCGGTGGCCGCCAGCTACCCGGTGGAGAAGCTGCTCCTCGAGGAGCTCTCGTTCATGCTGGGCCGCGATCTGCGGCCGCGCATCGCCATCGAGGCGCGCGTCCGCGACGCGATCTCCCACCTCTACAACCGCCCGCTCGCGCCGCGCTTCGCCACGCTGCTCAAGCAGCTGGGCATGCCGCCCACTGCGGTGCCCGACCTCGCGGAGGCCCGCGCCAAGCCCGCGCCGGTGCGTCAGTCGGACGCGGTGCTGGGCAAGGCCGCGAAGGTGGGCGAGATCGCCTCCTGGCCGCCGCCGGGGGTGACGCCTGCGCCGCCCACCTCGAGGGCGCCGCTAGCATCGAAGGCGCGCCCGGTGCCGCCGCCGTCGAAGGCTCGACCCGCGACCCCGCCGCCTCCGCCGCCGCCCGCGCGCGCCCGGGCGATCACCCCGCCCGCGCCGCCGCCGCCGCTGCCCAAGCGTCCGACGAGCGCCGAGGGCCCGATCCTCCAGGCCGAGGCCACGCTCGAGGAGGATGCCAGCGCGCTCTTGGGCGAGGAGCTGGCTCCGCCTCCGCCGCCCGCGCCGATCCCGACGCCGCCACCCGCCGCTCCCGCGCCGCCGCCGCCCGTCCCGCCGATCCCCGTCATCGAGATGGAGATCGCGCCGCCGCAGCCGGCCGAGGTCGAGGCGAATCGCGTGTCCGAGTCGCCGCTGCTCGACGCCGGGTTGGATCTGCCCGCGCCCACCGGCGAAGAGGACGTGCGCGTCGACGACGACATCGCCGGCCCGCCGCTCCCGCCCGTCGCCGCCGCGCCCGAGCCGCCGCGCGAAGAAGAGCCGATCCCGCTCCTGGTGAAGCGCTCGCCGGGCGTGGCCGCGCCCCTGGCCGCCGCGCCGCCCGCGTTCCCGCCTGCCCCCGCGCCCGCGCGGCCCAAGAGCTACAGCGCCCTGGACACGCGCGAGATGCTGGCGGCGTGGCGCCCGAGTGGTGAGCTGGGCCGGCTGGAGGACGCGCTGGCGTATGCGCTCGACGGCGTGCCGAGCGCGTCGCCCGCGCCGGAGCCGTGGTCGCCGCGGCCGGATCCGCGCCCCGACCCCGCGCCCGAGCCGCAGCCCGCGCCGGCCGAGGCCGCCGAGCCGGACATCGAGGTCGAAGTCGAAACGCCCGAGCCGCAGCCGGCGCCCGAGCCCGTGCTTCCGCCGCAGCCCATCCCGCCGCAGTCGCCGACGGATCCGTACCCGTGGCCGCGCGTGGGCTGGACGCTCTCCGAGGCGCGCGCCCACCTCGCGGCTGCGCCCGCTCGCGACCAGATCATCGAGGTGGCGCTGCGCTTCGCGCTCAAGAGCTTCGACTTCGCCGCGGCGCTCGCCATCCGCTCGGGCACGGCGTTCGGTTGGGCGGGGCTCACCCCCGACGGCCAGTGGCACGAGGAAGTCCACCGGGTGATGCTGCCGCTCGACTCGCCCTCGGTGCTGCGCACGGTGCTGCGCGCCCGCGGCCGCTACCTCGGGCCGCTGCCGGAAGATCAGCTCACGGATCAGCTCCTGCGCGACATGGGCCGGGAGCGTCCGCAGGTGGCGCTGCTCTATCCCGTGTTCGTCCGCGAGCGGCCCGCCGCGATCTTCTACGCCGACCGCGGGCGCAAGCACGTGGCCGCGCCGCGCGTGGCGGAGTTCCTGCTCTTTGCCCAGGAGCTCGCCACGGCGTTCGAGCGGTCCATCATCCTGGGCAAGCGGCGGCCGGTGCGCGCGGTGGCGGAGTCGGCCCTCCTGCCCGAGCCGGAGCCAACCGAGGCCGAGGCCGCCGAAGAGCAAGCGCCTCAGGAAGAGGCGCTCTTCCCCATCGCCGAGCCGACGCCGGAGGTCATCGACGCGGGGCGGCCGCTGGAGGCGGTGCTCGCGGATCTGGTCGGATCCGACCGCCCCGCGCGTCTGCGCGCGATGGCGGAGCTCGAAGCGGTCCCCGAGCAGGCCGCGGCAGCGCTGGCGGCGCAGTTCCCCGGGCCCACGGCGCTGCGGCGCGGGCTGGTGCTGGATCTGCCGGATCCGGAAGAGCTCGGCCCGGTGCTCGGCGCGCTGGCGCGGCTGAAGATGGCGGCGCTGCCCTACGTGGACCAGCTCCTGCGCGAGGGCGATCCGGATCAGCGCTTCTTCGCGGTGCTCCTCGCGGGCTCGCTGCACCACCCGGCGCTGTTCCCGGGCTTGCTGCGGACGCTCTTCGATCCCGTCTCCGAGGTGGCGGCGGCGGCGCGCGCGGCGGCGAGCAAGCTGCGGCTGGTGCCCACCTTCGAGGAGACGGTGGAGCGCAACCTGCGCGCCGAGCTCGGCTCCGACGACATCGACCGGGTGGTCCAGGCCGCCCTCGCCATCGGCCGCACCCGCGACGTGCAGGCCGTGCCGCTGCTGATTCCGCTCACCGGCCACGCCGACGATCGCGTGGCGGCCGAGGCGAGCGACGCGCTCACCCAGATCACCAAGCAGACCCACGGCGACTCGCCGCGGCGCTGGAGCGGCTGGTGGGAGCAGAACCAGAACCGTCCGCGCGTGGCGTGGCTGGTGGAAGGCCTGGCGCACAAGGATCTGCAAGTGCGGCTCTCGTCGATCGAGGAGCTGTCGGAGATCACCCACGACTCGTTCGGCTACGCGGCCGACGGCGGGCGGCGCGAGCGCGAGCGGGCCCTGGAGAAGTGGGACCAGTGGCTGCACCAGCAGTTCGCGTCGTAGACGGAAATCATGCTCGACGACGTCGACCGCCTCGAGTGCCGCCGCTGCGGCAACGCGTTCCCGCCCGCGAGGCGCGCGCGCTGTCCCCACTGCGCCGACGGCGGCGCGCTCCGCTTCGTCTACCGCACCCGCCGCTTGGCGCCGTTCGACCGCGGCACCTGGGCCCGCCGCGAGCCCTGGCTCTGGCGCTTCCGCGAGCTCTTGCCCTTCGACGACGATCTGGATCCGCCGCCGCTTCAAGTCGGCCTCACGCCGCTCTACGGCTCGCCGCGCCTGGCCGCTGCGTGTGGGGTGCGCGGGCTCTTCGTGAAGGACGAGTCGCGGAATCCCACCGGGCGGATCGCGGATCGCGCGGCGGCGCTGCTGGTGGCGGAGGCGCTGTCTTCCGAGCTGCCGCTGGCCACCGGCGCGCTGGGTCCAAGCGTGGCCGCGTTCGCGGCGAGCGCGCAGAAGCCGTGCGTGGCGCTGCTCGATGCCGACGATGACGCGAATGCGATCGCCGCGTTCGGCGCGGCGGCGCTGGTGCTGGGCAAGTCGCTCGGTCGCACCGAGACGCTCTTGCGCCTGTGCGACGACGGCTTCGCGCTCGCCGATTTTCCGCATCCGCTCGCGCTCGAGGGCTTGAAGACGCTCGGCCTGGAGCTCGGCGATCAGCTCGCGGAGCGGCTGCCGGACTGGATCGCGCTCGACGGCGCCCAAGACGGACTCGTGGAGGCCGTGCAGCTCGGGCTCGCGCAGTGCGCCGAGCTGGGGCTGTTCCGTTCGCCGCCGCAGCTCCTCGCGGCGGGCGGCTCGGACGGCGGCGCGCAGGTCAGCGTTCGCGAGGCCGACTGCGCCAAGCTGGCGGACGAGGCGCGTCGGGCGCTGGGCTTGCCGATTCCGCCGGGCGGCGCGCGCGCTCTCGCCGCCCTGCAGCGCGGGGTCCGCGATGGCGTGGTGCCCGCGGACGCGCTGGCGTTGGTGGTGGTCGAAGCCCCCACCGCGCCGCAGGCGAAAGCTTTGAAGCGGCGGCGACCTTTGTCAGACTACGTGCGCCTGCGCGCCGCTGCGCGCGAGGCGAACCACCGCTGATTCGGGGGTTGGGACATGGCCGAGATCCTGCGCAACGCGACCTTGCTCGAGCTGGATCCGGCATCGGTCGAAGTGGCCGACCTGCGCATCGATGGGCAGAAGATCGTCGCGCGTGGCCAGAAGCTCGCCGCCCAGCCTGGCGACCTCGAGACCGATCTCACCGGCAAGGTGGTGATGCCGGGCCTGGTCAACGCGCACGCGCACCTCGCGTTCACCCTGGGCCGCGCCGCGCCGGTGATGGGCAACAGCAAGATGACGGTGGAGTCGCTGGACAAGACCTGGTGGCGGCTCGACCGCGCCCTGGACCTGCCCACCACCGAGGTCAGCGCCGCCGCCGGCGCGCTCGAGGCCCTGATGGCGGGCACGACCACCGTCTTCGATCACCACTCCTCGCCCAGCTACATCGAGGGCTCGCTGGCTGCGGTGCAGCGCGGCGTGGACCAGGTTGGCCTGCGCAGCGTGCTCTGCTACGCGGTCTCGGATCGGCTGGGGCCGGAGTACGCCAAGGCGGCGCTGAGCGAGAACGAGCGCATGCTCGACGCCTGCGCCCAGAAGCCCAACGGTCGGCATCGCGCGATGGTGGGCGCCTATGCGTCGATGAACCTGGACGAGGGCACGCTCAAGGAGATCGTGGCGCTCGCGCGGCGGCACGAGGTGGGCGTGCACATCCACGCGGCGGAGTCGACCGCCGACGACCGCGACTGCCAGGAGCGCTTCCACACCTCGCTGGCCTCGCGGCTGGCGGAGAGCGGCGTGGCCGGGCCGGCGTCGATCATCTGCCACGGCACCTGCTTCGAGTGGGGCGACCTGGCGCAGTTCCTCCAGTACGGCACCTGGATGTGCCACCTGCCGCGCGCGAACATGCTCTCGGGTCACGGTTACGCGCCCGCGGGTCGCATGGGGCCGCGCACGCTCTTGGGCACGGAGAACCTCCCCGGGGACATGTTCGCGGAGGTGCGCGCAGCGGTGGAGCGCGGCGCGGATGCCGGGCTGCCCATGGATCCGCTCAAGCTGCTGTCGGCCGGTCACAAGCTGGCCACGCAGACCTTCGGCGAGAGCGTGGGCCCGCTGCGTGAGAACGCGGTGGCGGATCTGGTGATCCTCGACTACGTGCCGCGCATGCCGCTCACCGCCCAGACGCTCGGGTACCACGTGTGCGAGGGGATGAGCGCCCGCGACGTGGAGTCGGTGATGGTCGACGGCTGCTGGCGGCTCTGGGGTCGCACGCCGCTCAAGGCCGATACCCACGAGCTCGGCGCCAAGAGCAACCAGGCCGCCCAGGTGCTCTGGGAGACGATGTCCGCGCTTTAGTCGATCGGGTGCCCGGGACGCGCGAGGGCCAACTCGGATCCCAAGCACGCGAAGACGCGCCTCTGGGCAAGGGGCGGCTTCTTCGGGCCTTGCTTCGAGCCAACGCACCATCGATCTCCATCGCGACGCCGACCGACCTGCTCCCGAGGGGAAATTGATTTTGTATCTATATGTCAGCACAAACCAGGCATGGTGTAGCGACATATCATAACAAAATTGGGAGCGCCTCGGAGAAGCCCCCGGCAGCCCTCGGCCCGAAGAGCCATCGAAGACCCGGCCCTCCCCCAAGAGCCAAAGCTGTCGCCGAGTGCGGATCTCTGGATCCGCCCGAGCATCCCGAATCCCGCACGGCCGAAGGCCGCCGGGGTTCACGCGTGAAGGTCGCTCAGATCCCGAGCGCGTCCGGCGTGAAGTCCGCGTCGGTCCACGCGTGCGGCTTCACGTTGCGCCAGTGGAAGGTCTCCAGCGGACCCTTCGCGTCCTCGATCTCCATGGCCACGGGAAGGCGGAGCACCGGATCGAAGCAGAGCTTCGACTTCGTCGCGTACGTCTTCGCGCCCTTGGGAGCGGTCACGTGCATGCAGTAGAGGCCATCGGCGTCGAAGCCGTCGTCCTTGCGCTGCAGGCCGCCGAGCGCCTCGGCCGCCTTGATGTCGCCCTCGATGAGCCGGATCGCCGAGCCGAAACAGGTGTCGGTGATGACGTGGTTGGTGTCACCCTTGGCCAGCGAGCCGTTGATGTCGACCCACACGCCGCCGGCGATGCCCAGGAACCCGGCCTCCTTCGCCCTCAGCTCCTTCGCACGCAGCTGGCTGTTGTAGAGCACCCTCCGACCCTTGCTGGGCCCGGCCATCACCTCGAGCCGCACCGCGAACGGCGCCTCGCGCACGCCCACCTTCATCGTCTGCTGCGGGAGCATCTTCCCGTCGACGCGCTCCTGCTTCACCATCTCGCCCTGGTACGGGCCCATCGACTTGAGCGACGCCTTCGCGAGCGTCACCAGCTGCATCGGGCTGAGCGAGGCCAGCAGCGCCGCCTGCTGGTCGCGGCTGAGCTTGGCGTAGGCCGCGGTCTGGTCGGCCGTGCTCAGGGCCATGAAGGCGTCGGAGGTCATGGGATCCGCCAGGGCAGTGCCTCCGGCGAGGAGGACGAGGGTCATTGCGATCGCGCGCATGACCAAACCTTTGCACGGCCTGCGCCCTGATTGCGAGCGTGCCCGGCGGGATCCCGATCGGCTCACCACGAACGAGCCACGGACCACGAGCAACGAGCCACGATCGGGCTGACTACTTGAGGATCCGAACCTCGGACGCCTTCGCGCCGCGGCCAATCTGCAGGGTGATCACGTATGTCACGCGCACCTTGTCGCCGGTCTTGAGGCCGGTGGCGGCCACGCCGGCCGCGTTGCCATTGGCGTCGATGAGCTGCGCGCTGCTCACGTCGTAGGTCACCGGGCCATTGGGGCAATCGACGATCGCCGTGCCGCGCTGGGCGTCGATCGTGCGCACCGTGCCCTGGTCGTGCTTCACGTCGCCGTCGGCCACCGGAGCTGGAACGGCAGGCGCCGGTGCCGGGGCGGGAACCGGCGCCGGAGCAGGCGTGCCTGCGGCGGCCCCCTGGGCCAGGGCGAGCCCGGGCGCGAGCACGATGAGCGCAAAGACGAGGCGACGCATGCAGAGCCCTCCAAGGGCCAGGAGACAGAAGCTTCCCAAACCAACGGGCATCCAAGCAAGAATTCCGCGCCTCGCCTGCGCCCGGACACCGCTCGGTTCGCCGCGCTGAAAATGGCGATGGTCGCGTGTTATACACCCGCATGTCGGGGAGGCCCGGTCGAACGCTGGCCATTCGGGCTGGCTGGCCGTGCTCCGAAGATTTGCGCCGCGCCGTTCGCACGCCATCATTGGGGTGCACACTCCCTGGCGCCCAAGGGTGAACATGTTCTTCCGAAACGATGACAAGAAGGACGGGAACAAGAAGACGCGGACCGTTCCCCTCCTCCCGCTCCGCGACATCATCGTCTTTCCGCACATGGTGGTGCCGCTCTTCGTCGGCCGCGAGAAGAGCATCGCCGCCCTCGAAGAGGCCATGTCCAAGGACAAGGACATCCTCCTCTGCGCCCAGAAGAAGGCGAAGACCAACGAGCCCACCGCCGAGGACATCTTCGCCATCGGCACCCTGGGCACCATCCATCAGCTCCTGCGCTTGCCCGACGGCACGGTGAAGGTGCTGGTGGAGGGCAAGAAGCGGGCGCGCGTCCGCAAGTTCGTCACCAGCGAGACCTACTTCCTGGCCGAGTGCGAGGAGATCGAGGAGCTGGTCGAGCGCTCCGTGGAGCTCGAGGCCCTCGTGCGCAGCGTGCACGCCGTCTTCGACGAGTACGTGAAGCTCAACAAGCGCATCCCGCCCGAGATGCTGATGAGCGTGGCCACCATCGATGACCCGGCGCGGCTCGCCGACACCATCGTGGCCCACCTGTCGCTCAAGCTGAACGACAAGCAGGAGATCCTGGAGATCGAGTCCCCCGCCAAGCGGCTCGAGAAGCTCTACGAGCTCATGCAGGGCGAGATCGAGATCCTGCAAGTCGAGAAGAAGATCCGGACTCGCGTGAAGAAGCAGATGGAGAAGACGCAGAAGGAGTACTACCTCAACGAGCAGATGCAGGCGATTCAGAAGGAGCTCGGCGAGCGCGACGAGTTCAAGAACGAGATCCAGGAGCTCGAGGAGCGGATCAAGGCCAAGAAGATGTCGAAGGAGGCCCTGATCAAGGTGAAGAAGGAGATCAAGAAGCTCCGCATGATGCAGCCGATGAGCGCGGAAGCGACCGTCGTGCGCAACTACATCGACTGGATCTTGAGCCTGCCGTGGCAGGACTACACGAAGGACGCGCTGGACATCACCAAGGCCGAGGAGATCCTCAACGAGGACCACTACGGCCTCACCAAGCCCAAGGAGCGCATCCTCGAGTACCTCGCGGTGCAGACGCTCGTGGAGAAGCTCAAGGGCCCGATCCTGTGCTTCGTCGGTCCTCCCGGCGTGGGCAAGACCTCGCTCGCCAAGAGCATCGCCCGCTGCACGGGGCGCAAGTACGTGCGCATCTCGCTCGGCGGCGTGCGCGACGAGGCCGAGATCCGCGGCCACCGGCGCACGTACATCGGCGCGCTGCCCGGCAAGATCATCCAGAGCCTGAAGAAGGCCGGAAGCGGCAACCCCGTCATCCTGCTCGACGAGATCGACAAGATGAGCACCGACTTCCGCGGCGATCCGTCCGCGGCTCTGTTGGAAGTCCTCGATCCCGAGCAGAACCACAGCTTCAACGACCACTACCTCGACCTGGACTACGACCTCAGCAAGGTCATGTTCATCTGCACCGCCAACGGCTACGACGGCATCCCCCTGCCGCTCTATGACCGCATGGAGGTCATCGAGGTCTCCAGCTACACCGACCTCGAGAAGCTGGCGATCGCCCAGCGCTACCTGGTGCCCAAGGAGCTGGAGGCCAACGGCCTCAAGGACGTGAAGGTCGTCTTCAGCCGCCAGGCGCTGCTCCTCACCATCCACCGCTACACGCGCGAGGCCGGCGTGCGCTCCCTGGAGCGCGAGATCGCCAGCCTCTGCCGCAAGGTGGCCAAGCGCGTCTTGAAGGAGGGCAAGGAGAAGACCTTCAAGGTCACCAGCAAGAAGGTGATGAAGTACCTGGGCCCGCCCAAGTTCGAGTACGGCTCGGCCGAGAAGAAGGACCAGATCGGCTTGGTGAACGGCCTGGTGTGGACGCGCGTGGGCGGTGACACGCTGCCCATCGAGGTCGCGACCATGCCCGGCAAGGGCAAGCTGATGCTCACCGGCAAGCTGGGCGAGGTGATGAAGGAGAGCGCCCAGGCAGCCATGAGCTACGTGCGCAGCCGCGCGGATCGCTTCGGCATCGACCACAAGCAGTTCGAGAACCTCGACATCCACATGCACTTCCCCGAGACCGCCCAGGCCAAGGACGGCCCGAGCGCGGGGTTGGGCATGACGCTGGCTCTCGTCTCGGCGCTGACGAAGATCCCGGTGAAGCAGGGCATCGCCATCACCGGCGAGATCAACCTGCGCGGCTCGGCCATGACCATTGGCGGCCTGAAGGAGAAGACCATCGCCGCGCACCGCGCGGGCATCAAGACGGTCATCATCCCCAAGGGGAACGAGAAGCACATCAAGGACATCCCCAAGAAGGTCCGCGCCGAGCTGAAGATCGTGCCGGTGGAGCACATGGACGAGGTGATCAAGATCGCCCTGCAGCTCGAGGACCCGGAGAAGTTCTTCAAGGACCTGCCCACGCCGGCGCCGGCGGCCACGCAGCCCGCGGCCACCGTCGACGCGCCCGCGCAAGGCCAGGCGTAAGCGTTTACCGCTGACGCACACGAACCCCTGTCCTCCTCGGAGGGCAGGGGTTTTGTATTTTAGAAACTGTTTAGTTTCGCCGATTGCGCGGACGCGGCTCGCCCTTGCCCTGCCGCGCGAAGATCCGCTCGCGTGGATCGCCATCCGGCGGCACCAGGTGCTCGGGCCCGCGGCCGATGAGATCCGTCCGCTTGGCGAGCGTGAGCGCCTCGCGCACCAGCGGCCACTGCTCGGCATTCCAGTAGAGCAAGAGCGCCTTCTGCAGCTTCTTCTCGCGAAGGCCCGTGGCCGTGTACACCGGCTGCATCGTGAGCGGATCGACGCCCGTGTAGTACATGCACGCGGCCATCGACATCGGCGTGGGGATGAAGTCCTGCACCTGCCGCGGACGCTTGCCGTTCTTCTTCAGCCAGAGCGCCAGATCGATCATGTCCTCGAGCGTGGAGCCCGGGTGGCCGCTGATGAAGTATGGAATCTCGTATTGCTCTTTGCCGGCGTTGTCGCTTGCACATTGGAACATGTGCTGGAAGCGCTCGAAGCTCTCGATGCCGGGCTTCTTCATCTTCTCCAGCACCCGCGGCGACACGTGCTCCGGCGCCACCGAGAGCTGCCCGCCCACGTGGTGCGCCGCGAGCTCGTCGACGTACGCGGGCGAGAGCTCTGCGAGGTCGTAGCGCACGCCGCTGGCGATGAAGACGTGCTTCACGCCCTCTTCCTTGCGCACCTGGCGCATCACGTCGATGAGCGGGCCGTGATCGGTCTTCAAGTTCTCGCAGACGCCGGGGTGCACGCAGCTCAAGCGCCGGCACGCGCTCTCGATGCGCTCGTCCTTGCAGCGCATCTTGTACATGTTGGCCGTGGGGCCGCCGAGGTCGGTGACGGTGCCGCGGAAGTCGTCCATGCGCCGCAGCGCGCGGATCTCCCGGAGCACGCTCGCGCCGGAGCGGTTCTGGATCACGCGGCCTTCGTGCTCGGTGATCGAACAGAACGTGCAGCCGCCGAAGCAGCCGCGCATGAGCACCACCGAGTGCTTCACCGTCTCGAACGCGGGGATGCCCTCGTCCGCGTACATGGGATGCGGCGTGCGCGCGAAGGGCAGATCGTAGAGCTCGTCCATACCCACCGAGTGCTCGCGGCCGTCGCCGGTCCCGTCCTCGAGCGGCGGCGCGGGCGGATTGAAGTACACGCCCTGGCTGCCGTGGCGCTGCGCGATGGCCCGACCGTTGAAGGCGCTGGTCTCGTACTGGAAGTCGTGGCTCATCTGCGCGAAGGCGCGCTTGTCGGCCACCACCTGCTCGAACGACGGCAACACCACGACCTTGTCGCGCTCGCTCACCTTGCGCGCCGGATCCTTTTCGATCTCGGCCATCTCGAGATTCGATACTTGATAGCCGGTGCCGCGGACATTCCTCAATTGTTCAATCGACTCACCCGCGGCCAGGCGCCGGGCGATCTCCCAGACCGGCCGCTCGCCCATGCCGAACACGAGCAGATCCGCCTTGGCGTCGAGGAGCATGGAGCGGCGAACCTTGTCGCTCCAGTAGTCGTAGTGTGCAATCCGGCGCAGCGAGGCCTCGATGCCGCCGAGCACGATGGGCACGTCCGGATAAGCCTCGCGGCAGCGCTGCGCGTAGACCACCGTCGCGCGATCCGGCCGGCAGCCGGGCTTGCCACCGGGCGAGTAGGCGTCATCGGCGCGGTTCTTCTTCTGCGCCGTGAGCCGGTTCAACATGGAGTCCATGTTGCCCGCGGCCACGCCGAAGAAAAGCCGCGGCTTCCCCAGCGCCTTGAAGGGCTCGGCCGAGTGCCAATCGGGTTGCGGGAGCAGGCCCACCTTGAAGCCGCGCGCCTCGAGGAAGCGAGCGATCAGCGGCGGACCGAACGCGGGGTGATCGACGTAGGCGTCGCCGGAGACGATGACGATGTCGAGCTGGTCCCAGCCGCGCGCGTCCATGTCGGCGCGGCAGACGGGAAGGAACGATTGAGGGGACTTCGGGCCCTTGAGCTGCACGAGCGCCATGACTTTCTCCATCGACTGCGCCGGCGGTTGGCCTCTCGGCCGCGCGACGGGCGTCGGAATGAGCGCCTTCTACAGTACCTCAAATAGAAAGTGAAACCTCGGGCCGCGGCTTGAACATCCACGTCACGCCGGCGGCCTTCATGCGCTCCACGAGCGCGGCGCTTCCATTCTTGCGAGCGAACGCCCGCTCGTTGGTCGTGATGGGCACCAGCCAGAGGAGTTTCACGGGCTCGCCGTCCACGTCGGGCAGCGCGATCTTCGGCCCGCCCGGTGGTGCAATCAGGAAGAGCACCGCCTGGAACGGGCTCTTCGAACCGAAGGCGTCTGTGGGCATGGTGTGGCCGTTGCCGAGCCACGTGAGCTGGCTCCACGGATAGCTCGTCTGGCCTGCGAGGAACTGCCGCAACACGGTCGCGAGCGACTCGGGGGCGTCCTTGTGCACCGCAACGCCGAGCTCGATGTGCCTCAGCATCTTCGCGAGCTCGCCCACCTGCGCCTCCACGAGCGGCTGCGGCTGGATCGACATGCCCACCGTGGTGGTCACGTCGCCGTCGCGGTCGAAGGCGCGCAGCTCGCAGGGCGGCCAGCTGTCGCGCCGCACGTTGAAGCTCTTCTTCGGCTCGCCCAGCGAAGCTTTGAGGGCCGCGTCGATCGACGAGCTGAGCGCGGTCCACGGCGAGGGCTCGCTCCAGCGGCCCCAGTACGCCTCGGCGCGCGCGAGCCGCGCGTTCGCATCGGCGAGCCGCTCCGGCGTGAGCGCGAGCCCGACGGGCGCATCGGTCTTCACATCGCGACTGAATCCCTCCTCCGCCGGCAACCAGGTGGGAACGCACGCGAGCAGCTCATCGCGCTCGAGGAGAAACACGCCCGAGCCGTCCTCGGTCCACGAGAAGCGCAGCTCCTCCGGTCTCAGCGCCGGCTGACCTCCGAGCGGGAACTTGCAGAACTTGGCCGGGAGCTGCGGCGCGCGGCCAGCCTTCATCGCGGCGCCATCGATCTCCGCCGGCGCCGCGCCCGCATTGCGCAACCACACCGCGCGCATGCGCTTCTGAGTTGCGGCCGCGGGATTCCAGTAGAGGTACGTGCTCCCCCCATCGTCCTCGACGATGACCTCCACGTTCCCGTTGGGCCCCACGTCCTCGAGGAGGATCTTGGGCTCATCCACGGCGGACCTCGTAGAATCGGTGCATGCGAATCGCCATCGTGATCCTGCTCCTCCCTGCGCTCGCGCACGCGGCCACGTACGACGTCGGGCCGGGTCAAACGTACACCAACATCGGCGATGTGCCCTGGCCCACCATCGCTGCCGGCGACACCGTGAACATCCACGCGCGGCCCACGCCGTACGCCGAGAAGTTCATCGTGAACGCCACCGGCACCGCGAGCGCGCCGATCCTGATTCAAGGCATCCCGGACTCGAGCGGCGCCCTTCCAATCCTCGACGGCGCCAACGCTATCGAGGCCACCAACGAGACCGGCTTCCAGGACGACACGCGCTTCATCATCAAGATCGGCGACGCGAACACGCCCAGCAATCCGAACGGCGGCGCGTACATCACCATTCAAGGCCTGCACATCCGCAACGCGAACCCGAGCTACACCTTCACCAGCAACCACGAAGGAAGCGGCGTCGCGTACGACCAGAACGCCTCGGGCATCTGGCTGCAGCACGGCGATCACCTCACGGTGCGCGGCTGCGAGCTCGAGAACAACGGCAACGGCATCTTCGGTGCGTGGGGCTCGGCCAGCCCGGTCTCGAACGTGCTCATCGAGGGGAACTACCTGCACGACAACGGCATCCCCAACGACGCGTATGAACACAACAGTTACATTCAGGTCGACACCATCACCTACCAATACAACTGGTACGCGCCGCCCTGCCCCACCTGCCAGGGCAACAACCTGAAGGATCGCTCGAGCAACATGGTGGCCCGCTTCAACTGGATCGAAGGCGGCGAGCGGGTGATGGATCTCGTGGACAACTCAAACGCGCAACTGGTGAGCGAGCCCGGCTATGCGACGGCGTACGTATACGGAAACATTTTGGTTAAGACCGACAGCGCCGGAAATAACGCGCTGGTGCACTTCGGCGGCGACTCGGGCACCACGGCGAACTACCGCACCACCCTCTGGTTCTGGAACAACACCGTGGTCTCCACGCGAACAGGGCACACGTACTTGTTCCAGCTCGACACGAGCAGCCAGACGGCGAACGTGGTGAACAACGCCATCGCGAACGCGGTCGGGCCGCCGCCGCAGATCCTGGCGAGCTCCGGCGTGGCCACGTTCGATCACAACTGGATCACCACCGGCTACGCGCAGGGGGGCACCGTCACCGAGACGGGCACGCTCACGGGAACGGATCCCGGCTTCGTGGATCTCGCGAACGGCGACTACCACCTGGCGTCGGGCTCGCCGTGCATCGACGCGGCAGGCGCGCTGGATTCGGCGCTCGCTGCCTATCCGCTCGACCACGAGTACCTCGCGCCCCAGCAGGGCATCGCGCGCGAGAACGACGGCACGCTCGACCTCGGCGCCTACGAGTACGGCACGCCCGTGAGCACGAGCACAACGACGAGCAGCACCGGCACGACCACCGCGACCTCGACGACTTCGTCGGCCTCGAGCACGGCCACGAGCACCGCAGGATCCACGGGCACGAGCACGAGCACCACGACGTCGACGGGCACCACGACCGCGGGCTCGACCAGCGCTGGCTCGACCAGCACAGGCACGTCGAGCAGCAGCTCCACCACCGCGAGCGCGGCGGCGTCGGGCTCATCGGGGAGCACCGGTTCGCCGGGGGTCAAAGGTGGCTGTGGTTGCTCGAGCGGCGCGGACCTGGGACTGCTCGCGTTCGGCGCGCTCCTTCTCGTGCGTCGGCGACACTAGAAACACGAAGGGCGGCAGATTGCTCCGCCGCCCCGCGCGCTGCACCCACATCGCGACGCTTAAGCGCCGGCGATGGTGATCTTCTTCACCTGCACCGGCGTGATCGGACGGTCACCCGGCTTGCTGGTGGGCGTGGTCTCGATCTTCTTCACCACGTCGAGGCCCTGGGTAATCTTCCCGAACACCGGGTGCTTCGACGGCGTGCTGTCGTCGAACCAGTCGAGGTAGCTGTTGTGCTTGGTGTTGATGAAGAACTGGCTGCCGCCCGAGTTCGGCGCGCCGGTGTTGGCCATGGAGAGCGTGCCCGGCTCGTTGCTCAGCTTCACCGTGAACTCGTCCTTGATGTTGCCGTGCGGCGGACCGCCGGTGCCCGCGCGGCGATCGCTCGGGTCCTTCGAATACGGGCACCCGAACTGGATCATGAAGTTGTTGATCACCCGGTGGAAGTGCAGCCCGTCGTAGAAGCCGCTCTTGGCGAGGTCGATGAAGTTCTTGGCGGTGATGGGCATCTTGTCGAGAAAGATCTCGGCGGTGAAGTTGCCCAGCGAGGTCTCGAACGTGGCGGTCGGGTTGGCCATGGCGGCTCCTGTGGAAACGCGGATGCGCTGACCTAGCACGAAAGCGCGGCTTGGAAACGCCTCATGCGCGCACGACGTTCGGAAATCGGAGGTGCTCGCGGCTACGCTGTCAGCCAGCTGGCCGATGGCGCGTCGAGCGCCCGAGCCCACCATGAGCGCGCCCAACTTCTTCAAGGCCTGGACCGAGCTGCGGCACCTGCCGCGCACCGTCTGGGTCACGAGCGCCGCGGCGCTCATCAACCGGCTGGGCACCATGGCCCTGCCGTTCCTCACGCTCTTTCTGATTCGCGAGCGCGGCTACGCCACCACCCAGGCCGGCCTCTTCCTCTCGCTCTATGGCGCCACCGCGCTGTTCGCTGCGCCCATCTCGGGTCGGCTCGTCGATCGGTTCGGCGCCAAGCGGGTGATGGTGAGCTCGTTCATCGCCACCAGCTCGGTGGTGATCCTCGTGCCCTGGACGCAGGGCACCGCGCTCCTGGCGCTGGCGATCTTCCTCTGGGCGCTCAGCAACGAGACCTTCCGGCCGGCGATGATGACCAACCTCAGCGGCTCGGTGGGCGCCGGGCAGCGCAAGCAGGCGTTCGCCTTGAATCGCTGGGCGGTGAACCTGGGCATGAGCGTGGGCCCCGCCGTCGGCGGCTTGCTCGTGGTGAAGAGCTTCAAGCTGGTCTTCCTGGTGGACGGGCTGAGCTCGCTCGCGGCGGTGCTGGTGCTGGCGTTCCTCTTGCCCGAATCGCCGCCGGCGCCGAAGGAGGAGAAGCCGCTGCACCCGTTCGCGCCATTGCTCGACCCGCGGCTCGCGGTGGCGCTGCTCGCGCTCTTGCCGCTCTCGGCGCTCTTCTTCCAGATGGACGCCACCGTGCCGCTGCTGGTGGTGCAGCACCTCGGGCTCACGCCGGCGACGTACGGCCTGATGGTGGCGGTGAACACGGTGATGATCGTGTTCTTGGAGATCCCGCTGAACCATGCGTCGGCGGCGTGGTCGCACCGGCGGACGATGGTGGCGGGCGCGCTCTTCACCGCGGTGGGCTTCGGGATGTACGGATTTGCGAGCGGGTTCCCGAGCCTCGCGCTGGCCACGTCGATCTGGACGGTGGGCGAGATGATCGGCTCTCCGGGCATCTCCGCGTACGTGTCGGAGATCGCACCCCCGTCGAGGCGCGGCGCGTACATGGGCGTGTTCATGATGACCTGGAGCGTGGCCTTCATCGTGGCGCCCTGGGCGGGAACGCAGCTCTTCGCCCACCTGGGCGCGCGCCTCATCTGGCCCATGCTGGCGGGCCTGGGCGTGCTGTCGGCGCTGGTGTTCGCGCGGCTGCCGAGCGGAGCGCCGGCTGAAATCCCGGCGGCGAGCCCGAGCGAAGCCTAAGGCAACGGCAGCGGCTTCTGGTCCGCGCGCAGGGCCGCCGCGAACAGCCTCTGCACTTGATCCGCGTGTGCGCCGGCGGTGTCCTCGCGCCACATCGAGGTATCCACGGGCTCGAGCACTTCGATGTCCAAATCCATGGGCACGAAGCGGAAGGTGTGCTTCTCCCAATTTCGATACGCGCCGTGAAAGACCACCGGCACCACGGGAAAGCCGGTGGCGATGGCCAGGTGCACGAAGCCCTTCTTGAAGGGCAGGAGCCGTCCATCCTTGCTGCGCGTGCCCTCGGGCATGATCCAGATGCCGAGCTTGCGATCGCGCACGAACGCCGCGGTCTCGGCGAGCGCGGCCACGGCGCCCTGGCGATCGCTCCGGTTCAGCCGGATGTGCCCCGAGAGCAGCAGCAGCCAGCCGAAGAACGGGATGCGCGTGATCTCCTTCTTGAACACGCCGCAGCCGCCCATGGGGCAGAGCCAGATGGAGAGGAACGCGTCGAGCGTGGACGTGTGGTTCGCCACGTAGATCGCCGGCATGGACGCATCGAGGCGCTCGCGATGCGCGATGTGGGGCCGCGCACCCGCAAGGAACGTGACCGCGCGACCGATGATCTTGCCGTAGACGTTGCAGAGCTTGATCCGCCCGGTCCGCCAGGGCAACAACGGCAGCGCGATGACGATGGCCAGCACGCCCAGCACGGCCACCAGCACGAAGCCCACCGCCAACCGCAGAAACGACACCACCGAGGCCATGCGCCATTCTGACCGACGCGACCTCGTGCACGAAGAACCTTCGCGGGCGTGCCCCGGCTAGGTGTGGTCCGCGATCATGCACACGCGCAACGACGCCTTCGCGCGGTGCACCAGCACGTCCACGTGGCCGCGGGTGATGCCCAGCGCGGCCGCGACGTCCTCGCCCGGACGCTCCTCGAGCAGGCGCATCATCACCACCGTGCGCTGGGTCTTGCAGAGCTTGTTCACGCAGCCACGCAGCCGAACGCAGTCCTCCGCGCGCGCCACCAGCGCCTCGGGCGTCTCTGCGTCCTCCAGCTCCAGATCGTCGAGCGGATCGTGCGGCTTGGCGAGCGCGTGAAGCCGGCGTCGATTTCGCGCCTCGTTCACCACTGCACCTGCGAGCCACGCCGGGTGCTCCGACTCGTGCGCTGGCAGCTCGCCGCGCAAGCCCAGCTTCAGATAGGTGCAGAACGCGTCGTGCACGCAGTCGACGGCGTCCTCGGCGCCGAGCCCCTCGCGGCGCGCGAGCGCGGTCAGGTCCGCGCGGTGGGCGCGCACCACGCTCGCGAGCGAATCGAGGACGGCGTCCGTCTGCGGCATGGATGGATCCTACGACGCGAACTGCGCGGCCAATGCCACCAGCTTGTCCTTGTGCGCGCCGACGAGCTGCCCCACCGGCTGGCCCTTCTGGAACACGATCATCGTGGGCATGGCCATCACCCGGTAGCGCTCGGCGATGCTGCGGCTCACCTCGGTGTCGACCTGGATCACCTTGAGCCTGCCCGCGTGCTTGCCCATCAAGCCCTCGAGCGTGGGCACGATGGCTTTGCACGGCCCGCACCAGGCGGCGGTGAACTCCACCAGCACCGGGAGCTCGGACTCGAGGACTTCGGATTGAAACGTCGCGTCGGTCACTTCGGGGATCGTCGATGCCATGTGCTGCCTCCTGATGGAGACAGGTGTCGACGCGGACCGATCTTACGAACTATTTCGTTTCCCACTTGTCCGCGGCCTCGAGGATCGAGCGCGGACCGGTTCCGTCGAGCCACTTCTGCGCGGCCGCGTCACCCCGCAAGTACGCGTCCCAGAAGGCAGTGCTCAGCGCTTCGATGGCGGGGTGGTGCTTCGGGTTGCGCTGCGGCTCGTCGCCAGGGAGCTGGCGATCGGTGAAGACCGAGTGCTGCGCGCCGTCGAGCACGAGCTCGTACTTGTGGCCCGCAGGCAGCGCGGGGAACACCTTCAGCCGCGACTCGGCCGTGTCGTTGCCAATGGGCGCCACATCCTTGGTGCCGGTCATGAGCATCCAGGGAATCTTCACGCTGGCGAACGCCGTGGCCGCATCTCCGCGCTTCGGCGGGCTCGGGCTGAAGATGACCGCCGCGCGGATCCGCGGATCCGTGAAGCTGCGGCCCGTCGACGTCGTCTCGCCGCTCACCGCCTCCGTGGTGATCGCGCCGAACGAGTGACCCGACATGCCGATCTTCGTGAGATCCATTCGGCCCATGAGCGCGTGGCCCTTCTCGGCGTTCCACCTGGTGATGGCGTCGATCACGTCGGGCACGTCCTGTACGCGCGCGAGGAACTGCTCGAGGTTCGCGGCGTGGCCGAGCGCGGCCATGCGCTCGCTGGGCGCCTTGTCGCTCCAGACCGACTCGTCGCTGCCCGGGTGCTGCATGAACACCGCGACGTAGCCGCGCTGCGCCCAGTGCTTGCCCAGGAACGCGCTCGTCTCGCGCGAGCCGCCGAGGCCGTGGCTGTAGAGCACCACCGGCTGCGGCGTCTTCTGTGCGGGCAGGTACACGCGAACGGGGATGTCGCGGTTTCGCGACGCGACGTGAATCGTGAGGTCCACCATCGTCTGCTCGACCGCGTCGACCTTGAGCGGGTCGTACGCGGGCGTGGGCGCCGCCTGCAGCACCGAAAGAAGGACGATGGGCGCGAGGAGCATCCGGGCAATCTACCGCACGGGCCGCAGCGCGAAGACCTCCACGTCGACGCCGGGGCTCGCGAGCGCGTGTGGCGGCCCTTCGGCACGCGGCAGACCCGCGGGCGTGAGCATGTCCTGCTCGAGCTCGAGAACTTCAGCGCGATGCAGCGGATAGGGCGTGTGGTGCACTTGACCGGTGTCGAGGCCGTGCGGCGTCTGCGCGTAGAGCAGATATCGCTCGGCGAGGAAGTGCTCGAACGTGTCTGGCGCGGCGTGGCCGAGGCTCTCGCCCACGCGCCAGCGACCAACGAACTTCGCCGGCGTCGGTCCAGGCCAGAGGCGCTCGCTCGAATAGCGAACCTCGTCGCCCTGCTGCTCCAGCGACATCGCCGCGCGATGGTACGGCAGGTGCCAGAAGCGCCGCGCGATGCGCACCGGAATCGACTTCGCCGCTTCGAGGCTGAAGAACCACACGCCCGGATCGCGGCCATCGACGTGGACGTAGGTGCGCACGTTCAGCTCATGGAAGTCGCTCACCAACGAGACTGCGGGCAGCCCGCGCGGCCGGACGCCGAGCATGGTGAACGGCACCACGCCCACCCACGCGCGGCCGTCCCAGGTGTCGACGCTGAGTCCCGCCGGAAGCAGCTTCTGCACGGCCTCGGCCGGGAACGACCAGTGCAGGAAGAGGAGCGAGCGCCAGCGCTGGAAGCCCTTGGCAGTCCCTTCCGGCCGGCGCGTGGGCGCGATGCGGTCCATGTTTACATTCTAAGGCGCGGCCGGCTGGACGATCCGCGTTCGCCCGGGGGCGCGTCGAAACGGGCCCTGCTGCATCCAATCCGCATGGTGCACCACCTCCATCGCGAACAGCTCGTCCGGGCGCCGCTTCAACGCGTGTGGCCCTTCTTCGCCGACCCGCGGAACCTGGAACGCATCACCTCCAGCGAGCTGAAGTTCCGGATCGTCACCTCCGACCCGCCGCGGATGTACGCGGGTCAGATCCTCGAGTACCGCGTGGGGCTGGCGCCCGGCGTCTGGACGCGCTGGCTCACGGAGATCGTGCACGTGAGCGAGGGCCGCTACTTCGTGGACGAGCAGCGGCTGGGCCCGTATCGGCTGTGGCACCACGAGCACCACTTCGAAGAGGTTCCCGAAGGCGTGCGCATGCGCGACCACGTGACCTACGCGCTGCCCGCCGGCCCGCTGGGAGAGCTGGTGCACGCGCTCTGGGTGGGAGCCAAGCTGCAGCGCATCTTCGACTTCCGGCGCGAGGAGGTGGAGCGGCTCTTCGCCGACCCTACGCAGCCGGGGTGATCAGCTCGGCGATCCAGCCTTCGTTGAACCAGCTCGCGATCGCCGAGAGCGCCACGTTGGCCGCGTCCTCCTCGGCAGCGAACGCGTCGCACACCTCGGCCAGCGTCGCGCCCGCCCGCGCGCGCGCGAGGGCCTCGGCTTCATTCGCCGAGAGCGCGACGTGGAACACGTCGAAGCCCTGCCGCCACACCACGAGCGTCACCTTCGCCTCGAGCGCGATCGGCTCGGGCGTCTCACCTTCGTGCAGCTTCTCGGCGAGCGCCTCGAGGTCGTGCGCGAACACGTGCGTCTCCAGCGCGGGCACGAACTTCACGCGCACCGACGCAAACGCGTCCTGGCCCAGAGCGACCAGCGCGTCCCAGGTCGCAGGCACGGCGTCGGCCGCGGCGAAGACGGTGCTGCGCGCGTGCTCCAGCTCGGCGAGCTCCGCGAGATCGCCGCGCACGTCGTGGCCGCGGATGAACTCGGGCAGCTTGCGTCCCAGCTGGCCGATGTCGGGGTGCTCGCTGGGATGCGAGCGGATGTACTGCCGGGCGAGATCGAAGAACGCGTGATCGCCGAGCAACGCGGTCAGCAGCGGGAACTCGCCGCGGAGCGCGTCCACCTGCCGCGCCAGGAACATGTCCGCGTAGATGTGCAGGCGCGCATCCGCCGCGAGCTTCCCGTCCGAGACGAACGCCTCGCGCACCCGCGCGTCCGACTCGGGCACGTCGCCGCGGAGCACGCCATCGAAGAGCGTCTGCACGTCGACGAGCTTCACGAGCGCGCCTCCACGATGCCCTTGGGCACCGCGCGTTGCGCATGGCGGCGCGCGCGCTCGGCCTCCTCGAGCAGCCGAGGCAGCTCGGGCACGTGCTCGTCCCACTCGATCAGTGTGGCCAGCGGTCCAAACCGCCGCACCGCGTCCTGGTAGAGCGCCCAGACCGGATCCGGAACGGGCGCGTCGTGCGTGTCGAGCAGGTGCGTTCCGCAGTCCTTGTGGCCCGCGAGGTGGAAGTAGCCCACGCGATCCGCGGGGATGCCGTCGAGGAACGCGCGCGCGTCGAAGCCGTGGTTCACGGATGAAACAAAAATGTTATTGACGTCGAGGAGCACGCCGCAGTCCGCGCGCTGGGCGAGCTCGGCCAGGAACTCCCACTCCGTGAGCGCCGAGGCCGCGTACTGCACGTAGCTCGACACGTTCTCCACCAGGATCTGCCGCCCCAGCTTCTCCTGCACGGCCTTAACCCGGGCCACCACGACGTCCAGCGCCTCTTCCGTGAACGGCAGCGGCAAGAGGTCGTGCGCGTAGCGGCCGCGCAGGCTGCCCCAGCAGAGGTGATCCGAGATCCACGCCGGCTGGAAGCGCTCGTCCAGCGCCTGCAGCTTCTTCACGAGCGCGTCGTTCAGCGGATCCGAAGCGCCGAGCGAGAGCGAGACGCCATGGAGGGCGATCGGCCGGTCGCGCCGCACGGCCTCGAGCACGGCGAGCGGGCGCCCGCCGTCCTGCAGGAAGTTCTCGGTCGTCGCCTCCAGCCAATCCACCTGCGGCCCGCCGGCGAGCCACTCGCCGTAGTGCACCGAGCGAAGGCCCACGCCGTGGCCGAGGGGTTGGGATTGGAGGGCCATGAGGCTTCAAACAACAGAGGGGCCGCGATGTTCACGCGGCCCCTCGGATGTAACAGAAGTGTTACTTCGCGTCCGCGGGCTTGGCGGCCGGGGCGTCGGCCGGCTTCTCGGCCTTGTCGGCGGCCTTGGGGGCGTCGGCCTTCTTGTCGCCCTTGTCCATCTTGGCCGCGGCCACCACGGTGCCCTTCTTGTCCTTGCAGTCCTTGGCGCTCATCTCCGTCCAGCCCTTGCCGCCGCAGCCGTTCTGACCCTTGCAGGCGTTGTCGGCGCTGGCGCACGAGCCCTGGCCCTTGCAGGAGTTGAGGCCGCCGCAGTGCACCGTCTTGGCCTTCTTGCCAGCCTTCCCGTCGGCGTGCGCGACGCCGGAAACCATCAGTGCAGCCACGGTGCCCGCGAGGATGTGCGAGGTCTTCATTTGGGTACTCCCCTTCGTTTGGGTGGTGAAAGTTCCGGCCGGCGCCATTGCCGGCTCGGCTGCTGCTACTTCGCCGGCTCGTTGGCGGCGGCGAAGAGGTTGAGGTCGATGGCGCCCTGGGCGGCGACCACCTTGGCCAGGCCCTGCACGCGCGCGAGCCAGCCGTCGGTCCACTTGGGGCCCACGTGGTAGGCCTCGCGGTCGAACTGGTCGACGTGCGCGCGGATGCGGAGGATCTTCTTGTCGCCGGGCAGCAGGACGACGGTGCCCGTGACGTGCTCGGGCTTGCCGTCTTCACGCGCGCGGTCGCAGATGGTGAAGGGCACATCGCCGGAGAAGCTCACGGGCTGCTCGGCCACCAGCGCCTTGTCGGGCTTGATGCCGGTGAACTTCGCCGACAGCTTGCAGGTCTTCTCCTTGCCCTTCTTGTTGGTGGCCCACTGGCGGAAGTGGTCGGACTTGGTGTCGTCGTTGTCCACGCGGATGGCGGTGAGCGGGACGCTGCAGGTGCCGCTCATGGTCATGCCCTTGTCGTCCCAGGTGAGGTCGCAGCCCACGGCGTTGGAGACGGCCATGATGCGCTCGCCCAGGGGCGCGTCGAAGACGGCGGAGAGCGTGCTGTTGCCCTTGTCGGCGTCGACCTTGAGGCTCTCGGCGTTGGCGCGGCCCGAGAACGCGGCGACCGCGCCCAGCAGGGCGGCGGTGCGGATGAAGCGGTTCATGCGGTCCCCTCCCGTTCGGTGTCGCACGAGGGTACGGACCATACGCCAGAACGGTTACGGGCCAAGCACCCTTTGCTTGCCGTCTTGCCGCAGTGCGCGATAACCCATGGCCATGGGTCGGAGTGATCGCGAGGGCGGCGAGCTGCCGCGGGTGTACGAGGGCGCGGAGGCGCTGGAGGCGCTGTTGGCGATGGCCGGCGAGGAGCTCGACGCCGCCACCATCAAGGACATCTTCCAGGAAGCCCAGAAAGAGGGCGACCAGCCCAGCGACGTGTTCCCCGCGCTCTTCGCGCAGGAGCCGCGCTTTCCCTCACCCGACCTGGCCCGGCGGCTCTACGGCAACCTCTTCGGGCTCTGGGACCGCGTGGCGCGCGGCCAGCTCGACGAGCCCAAGGGTCGGCCTGCCGCGCCCGAGGTGCCCGAGCCCATCGCCCCGCCGCCGGCCATCGAAGGTGCGACGATCCCGGATGAGTTCGTGCAGGCCGCGCTCGGCGCCCTGACCACGCTTCCCGAGAAGGAGCGAGGCCGTCAGCGCGATCGCTTCGAGCAGCGGGAGAGCGAGCTCTGCGAGTCGCTGCGCCAGCTCAAGCTCTCGGACGGCGCGGAGCAGGCCGGGTTGGATCTCTCGTTCGAGCTCTGGCTGCTCTGCGGCTGGGCGCTGGGCGAGCGGGCAGGCCGGACGGCGTTCAAGGCGCTGCGCGATCCGCCGCAGGAAGGCAGCCAGCCGGCGCTCGAGCGCTTCATCGCCGAGTGGCTGGGCGAGGCCGAGCTCGACGAGGACGATCCGCTCAAGCCGGAGGAGCGGCAGAAGCTGGAGCCGTTCCTGCGCCGGGCGGCCGAGCTGCTCGCGCCGCCGGAAAAGGCGCCCGCGCCGGGTTAGCCTTGGCCTGCGATGGCCAAGGACAAGCCCTTCAACAACCCGTTCGGCGCGCTCAAGCTGCAGAAGCCCGAGAAGCCCGCGCCCAAGCCGCCGCCGACCGCGCCGCCGGCGAATCGGCCTGCGAAGCGGACCAACGCGGACGACGACAGCGCGCTCTTCCTGGAGAGCGTGGGTGCGGTGGAGCCGGTGCGCGTGGGCTCGAACAAGTCGGAGGCGCGCCCGCCGCCGCCGCCCGCGCGCGGCACCGACGCCGACGCCGAGGCGCTCCTGCAGCTCTCCGAGCTCGTGGCCGGGGTGGGCCCCTTCGACCTCGCCGACTCCGACGAGTTCATCGAGGGCGCCGTGCCCGGGCTGGATCCGAACATCGTCCGCAAGCTGCACCGCGGCGACTTCGCGGTGCAGGCCCACCTGGATCTGCACGGCCTCACCCAGGACGAGGCCAAGAGCCAGCTCGCGGCATTCCTCACCGCCTCGCGCTCGCGCGGCTTCCGCTGCGTGCTGGTGGTGCACGGCCGCGGGCTGCACTCGAAGGACCAGATCCCGGTGCTGAAGGCCGGCATCCAGCGCTGGCTCACCCAGGGACGGATGGCCAAGGAGACGCTCGCCTTCGCCACCGCGCGGCCCCACGACGGCGGCGCTGGAGCGGTGTACGTCTTGCTCCGACGCTGATCGGCTTTTCGGACCTGGATCCGATAGCGTCCATGGGACGCTGTGTGCGGGCGGCCGGTCCGCGACAGGGTAGGATCCATCCCATGCGAACGCTTCCCTTGACCGTGCTCGCCGCGGGCGCGCTCTGCCTCGCTGGGTGCGAGTTCATCGTCGACCCGCAGCGCCAGGGCTCCACCACCGCCACGCCCACCGGCGCGGTCGGCGCTTCGGGAAGCGTCGCGGCCAACGGGTCGGGCAACAGCGGCTCGACCGCGGGCAGCAACGGGAGCGCGACGGGAACCGAGTCCACCGGCACCAGCGGCTCCTCCGTGAGCTCCGCGTCCACCGGCCACAATGGCTCCAGCACCGGGCACACCGGCCCGGGCTCGAGCGGCACCAGCGACGGAAGCACCGGCAGCACCAGCGCCACGGGGACGGTCGCCACCGGCACCAGCGGCACCTCGACCACCAGCGTCGGCACCAACGCCACGGCCACCGCGGGCAGCACCGGCACCACCAACACCACCGGCCCGGACGTCTCCAGCGCCACCGCGACGGGCACCGCAGGCTCCACCACCGGCCAGGCGAGCAGCACGACCGGCACGGGCACCACCACCGGCCAGACCACCAGCACCACCGGCACGAGCGGCTGCGCCACCTACGGCAGCACAGGCGGGACCTTCGACTACAGCTGCAGCTCGCCCCTTCCGCCCGCCGTGTTGCCCATCCACCCCGCGGTGAGCGGCGGCGGGATCGGGACCAGCGGCGGCACCCCGCCGCCCGCCTTCTCGGACGCCCTGGCGCAGCTCTCGCCCGACTCGCGGCCCACCTGCGGCTCCGCGAGCTGCCCCACCGACGGCCAGGACACGTCCTGGCTCTACCCGGTGGAGATGCTCTGCGGCGGGATCACCCTCGACAACAGCGGCAACTCCTCCACCTTCAGCCAGTCGGACATGACCCAGGTGCTCTGGCAGTCCAACAACAGCAGCCAGAGCTTCGACCAGCAGCACGCCTACGATTACTGCACCAACGGCTTCAGCAACGTGCCCAGCGGCATCGAGATCGATCTCCCCAGCCCGGCGAACCTGGTGGCGCTCCTCGACTTCGGCGGGCCGATGGCGAACAACTCGCCCGCGCTCCTGCCTGCGGGCTTCTCCGACCCCAACGGCAACAAAGAGGCCTGGGCCGAGAACAGCGGGGGCAACTTCTGGACGGTCAACTTCAGCACCGGGGCGTTCAAGCCGGTGGTGGACCAGTCGTACACGGCCGTGGCGCGCTGCGCGGGCTACAGCAGCAGCGTCGTCTCCGTGGCGCCCTTCTGGCAGTGCTCGCAGAACACCTGGGACACCGAGTGCACGCTGAGCGAGTTCAGCAACACGCCCATCTTGACCGCCTCGTTCTCCACGGGCGCCCTCGCCGACTCGTGGGCGGGCGCGCTCGACTACTGCAACACCCTCAGCCCCTGCGGGAGCTGGCGGCTGCCCAGCTACAAGGAGCTCGCGCAGCTCGCGAACTTCTCGCCCTACCCCGTCGGTCAGGACGCCATCGACACCCTCAGCGGGCCGTACTGGAGCTCCACCCCGGCGCCGCTCGATGCCACCTCCAACCACGCGATGGCCATCGACTTCGTCCAGCCCGACGGCGTGGCGCTCCCTCCGGGCTCCGAGGGCAGCGCGTACCCGCGCGACCAGGCGCTGGGCATCATCTGCGTGCAGTAGGCGCGTCAGCGCGCGGCGAGCAGCTTCTTCAGCTCCGGCACCAGCTCCGCCCGGGGGACGGAAGTCTGTTGTTGGGTCTGGAGCTGCTTGAGGGCCACGGTGCCCGCGGTCTTCTCCTGACCGCCCACGAACGCGGCCACGCGCGCGCCGCGGGTGGTGGCGTACTGGAACTGCTTCCCGAGCTTGTCGACGTTCGGGTACAGCTCGGCGGCGATACCGGCCGCGCGGACGGCGTGCAGCGTCTGCAGGGTCTCGGCGGTGGTGGCGTCCTCGATGCGGAAGACCATCACCTCCGCGGGCGCGTCGAGCGCGGGGAACATGTTGCGCTCCTCCATCACCACCAGGATGCGCTCCAGGCCCAGCGAGAAACCCACCGCAGGCAGGTCGCGATTGAGGAACATGCCGACGAGCTTGTCGTAGCGGCCGCCGCCGCCGAGCGAGCCGGCGAGGTCCTTCACCGCCACCTCGAAGATCGGGCCGGTGTAGTAGCTCAGCCCGCGCGCCAGGCTCGGATCCACGGCCAGGCGACGACCGGCCGGCGTGTGCGCCGCGTGCCCGACGAGCTCTTGCAGCTGCTTCACCCCGCGTGAACCCGCCTCGCTCTTCTCCAGCGCGCGCGAGAGCTCCTCGAGCAGCGAGCCGCCGGTGTGCTTCTCCGCGAGCTGCGCGCGCGCGATGAGGGCGCTGGCGGCGTCGGCCGCGATGCCGCGCTCGGCCATCTCCTTGGCCACGCCGTCGACGCCAATCTTGTCGAGCTTGTCGAGCGCGGTGATGGCATCGACCTCGTGCGTGAGCGCGATGCCCGAGGCCTCGATCATCCCGCGCAGCACGCCGCGGTGGTTGAGCCGGATCTTGTAGTCGTCGAAGCCCAGGCCATCCATCACCTCGGCGATGGCGCTGCACACCTCGACCTCGCAGAGCAGGCTCTCGCTGCCCACGATGTCCACGTCGCACTGGTAGAACTCGCGGAAGCGGCCCTTGGCCGGCCGGTCCGCGCGCCACACCGGCTGGATCTGGTAGCGCTTGAAGAACTTGGGCAGCTCGGCCTGGTACTCGGCCACCACCCGCGCGAGCGGCACGGTGAGGTCGTAGCGCAGCGCCATCTCCGCCAGCTCGCGCTCGGCAAACTTGTGCAGCGCGCGCGGCTCGGCGGCCGTCTTGGACTCGCCGACGATCTTGTCCACCGCGCGCCCCAGCTCGGCGCCGCGCTCGAGGATCCGGAAGATGAGCTGGTCGCCCTCCTCGCCGTACTTGCCGAGCAGCGTCTCCAGCCGCTCCATGGCCGGCGTCTCCAGTGGCTCGAAGCCGTAGCGGCCGTACACCGCCCGCACCGTCTTGAGCACGTGCTCGCGGCGCCGAACGTCGCGCGGCAAGAAATCGCGGCTTCCCTTGGGCGGTAGGGTGTTCTGCTTCTGGGCCATGGACGCTCTCGGCTGGGTGACGCGCGCAACTTAGGGCGGCTGACTCCCGCTGTCGATTGCTCGCGCGGGCAAGCTGCGCAAATGTGGAAGCCCATGGCCGTCCGCGACCGGCTCTTCCCCGTCATCGAAGGTGCACTCTGGACCGACCGCGTCCGGAGCGCGCGCGTGCTCACCCTCGTCCGCTTCGGCGGCGTGAGCGCCGCGCTCGGTGCCACCTTCCTCGACCCGGACTTTCGGCCCAGCGTCCCGTACTTCGTGGCCTACTGGGCCTGCACCGCGCTCCTGGCGGCGCTGTCGTGGGGCATGCGGCCCGTGGCGCGCTGGAGCGGCATCGGCATCGCCCTGCTCGACGTGCCCATGGTGTGGAAGCTCCAGTCCGTGAGCGTGGCGAGCTTTCTGGCCCACGGCGACGCAAGCTCCGCGAGCGGCGTCACCGGCTTCAACGCGGCCGTGTTCTGCATGTTCACCGTGCTGGCCGCGCTCTCGCTCGACGGCTGGCAGCCGATCCTCGTCGCCGCCATGGCCGCGGTGCTGGAGCTCTCGCTGCAGCACGAGGCGGGCGTCGGGGTCGTGGGCCAGCTGTCGGGCGTGATCTGCGTGGCCATGACCGCCGCCGCCGCCGCGTGGATCGCGTCGCACGTGCAGACGCTCCTGCAGCGCGTGGCCGCCGAGGAGCTCAAGCGCGAGAAGCTGGGCCGCTACTTCTCACCGAGCGTGGCCGCGCGCGTCGCCGAGAGCGCCGCGGGCGAGAGCCGCATCGAGTCGCGCGAGGTGACGGTGCTCTTCTCCGACATCCGCGACTTCACCGCCATGAGCGAGAAGCTCACGCCGGAGCAGGTGGTGGCGATGTTGAACGAGTACCACGCGAAGATGGTGGAGGTGGTCTTCCGCCACGGCGGGACGCTCGACAAGTTCATCGGCGACGGGATCATGGCCTACTTCGGCGCGCCGCTCGCGGACGCGCAGCACGCCCAGCACGCGGTCTCGTGCGCGCTGGACATGCTCTCCGAGCTCGCCGCGCTCAACCAGGCGCGCCTCGCCCGCGGCGATCAGCTCTTGCGCATTGGCATCGGGCTGCACTCCGGCCGCGTCGTCGTCGGCGACATCGGCTCGCCGGATCACCGCCTGGAGTACACCGCCATTGGCGACGCGGTGAACCTCGCGTCGCGAATCGAAGGGCTCACCAAGACCCACGCGGTGATGGTGCTCGCCAGCGACGCCACGCACGCCGCCGCGCTCACCGGACCCTGGACCTGGCGCGCCGCGCCCGCGGTGCAGGTGAAGGGCAAGAGCGAGCCGGTGGCGACCTGGATTCCCGAAGCGACGCAGCCCGTGACCGAGCCGGCGAAGCCCCAGGCCGTGAGCTCGTAACTACTCGCGGGTGATCGCGCGAAGCACGTCTTCTCGGCGCGTCTCGAGCAGCCGAAGCGCAGGCGGCAAGGCGATCACGTAGAGCGCCACGCCGACGAGCACCACGGCCCAGAGTGCCAGCGCGTGCATGCCGTCGAGCGGCGAGGCGCCCACGGTGCGCAGCGCCAGCTTCAGCGGCAAGAGCGCCAGACCTGCGCCCAGGATTCCGCCAGCCGTCGTCAGCGGCGGCACGCGATCGCGGCGCTGCAGGCCGGCGTGGAACTTCCGCGGCGCGATCACGCTCAGCACGTTGCCGATGGCGAGGATGAGCAGCACCTGGAACACCAGCGTCGCCAACGCGGCCGCGGCGTCCGGCCCCGCGGGCATGCGCACGTAGAGCGCGTAGAACGTGAACAGCGACAAGCCCAGCGCCAGCGACGCACAGCCGTGGACCACGTTCTTCGCCATCAGCACCGAGCGCAGCTGGATGGGCGCGGCGAAGAGCAGGAACAAGCCCTGGCCGTCGTAGGCGAAGGCGTTCTGCGCGAAGTTCGCCGCCAGGATCACGCCGCCGTACGTCGTGAGCAGCACCGCGATCCACAGATCGGTGTGCACGCCCGCGACCACGCGGATCACCTCGCGCGCCTGCACCAGCTTGAGCAGGATGGTGAGAAAGAACGGCAGCGACGCCAAGAGCCGCACCTTGGGGTTGTGCAAGAGATCGCGAAACTCGCGCTCCAGCAGCACCCCGAAGAGGCTCGGCCCCTGGAACGCGCGGCCGGCTTTTGCAGTTTTCACCTCGAGCTGACCCGCGCGCGCGGTGTTCGCATAGAAGCGCAGCAAGAGCACGAAGGCGATGCCGAAGCCGAGCACGGCGTACGTCGTCGGGTAGAGCACCAGCACGGGCGCGATCCAGCCGGCCCCGGTGTAGCCCGACAGGAACGACAGCCCCCACGCGCCCGACGGCACCGCGCTGAACACCAAGAGCGCCGCCTCGATGATGGCGATGTCGATCTTGCCCACGTCGATGCTGCCGCCCGTGGCCGCCGCTTCGGTGAGCCAGCTCGTGTCCAGCGGCGGAACGAGCGCGCACAAGAAGAGCGTGATCAAGAAGCCGCCGCCGAGGATCTCGGCGGAGCGGCGGTGGCGGAGCACGTTGAGCGTGGCGGTGAGGCCCACGCGGCCCCAGGCGACATTGAAGAGCGCGAAGCCAATCGTCCCCGCGACCAGGCTGACGACGTGAAAGCTGCGGTCGTGCCCGTGCGCGAAGCCCAGCGCCGCCGCGCCGAGCACCGGATAGAAGACGAGCGCGCGCGGCTCCACCAGCGCCGCCAGCGACGACGCGAGAAAGAGCCGCACCGGCCGAATGGGCATCGTCGTAAAGCGCGAGAGCTCGGCCGAGTCGTCCACGCCCGCGGTGACGATGGGCCACATGATCCACATCACCGCCACCAGGAAGCCCAGCAGCTGAAACAGGAAGAGCTCCAGCATCGGCGCGTGCGCCACGGCCGGGTGCCGGAACACGCGGTACACGCCGAGCGCCACGCCCACGCCCGAGCCCAGCAGCGCCACCAGCCCGGCGATCGATCCGAGCAAGCCGTTCATGCGGCTGCGGTTGCCGGCGATGAGCAGGCGCATGTTCCACAAGAGCGCCAGGTGCTGCGCCAGTGACGGCAGCGGTCGTTGCGACGCTTCCGCGTGCGGCTCGCTCACGTGCCCGTCCCGCTCACCCAGGAGAGCTTGGCGCCCTTCGCCAGCGGCGAGCCGACGACCACGTTGAACACGTCCTCCAGGCTCTGTGCCTTGTGCCGCTCGAGCAGCTCCGGCACCGTCCCCGCCTCGACGATCTTTCCTGCGCGGATGAAGCCCGCGTGCGTGGCCAGCTTGTCGGCGATCTCCAGCACGTGGGTGGTGAGAAACAGCGTCACGCCGCTTCGCTTGAGCTCCTTGAGCAGCTCGCGCACCACCGCCGACGCGACGACATCGATGCCTTCGAACGGCTCGTCGAGGAAGAGCACGCCCGGCCCGTGGATCACCGCGGCGGCAATCGCGATGCGCCGCCGCATGCCCTTCGAGTAGTCGGCCACCAGCGAGTCGGCCTTGAAGGCGAGCTCGGTAAGCTGCAAGAGCTCCTCGGTGCGCTTCTCGGCTTCGTCGGCGGTGAGCCCGTACATCCGGCCGCAGAAGACGAGGTACTGCCGGCCCGTGAGCCGCTCGAAGAGCGCCAGGTCCTCGGGCACCACGCCGATGAGCCGCTTCACCTCGAGCGGATTGGCCTGCAGATCGCGGCCGAGCAGATGAATCCGTCCCGCGTCCGCGCGGTAGATGCCGGTGAGCAGCGCGATGGTGGTGCTCTTGCCCGCGCCGTTGGGGCCGAGGAACGCGTAGAACGCGCCCTTGGGGACCTGCAGCGAGAGCCCGTCCACGGCCGTGAACGTGCCGAAGCGCTTCACCAGCCCTTCGCCGTCGATCGCCAGGTCGTTCCGCGGTTCGGACATGTGCCCGCATGATGCGCGGCAACGCCCGCCTGTTCAATGCGCGTCAGGAGCCGCAGGCCTGGCCGCCGCCGTCGGGCAAGAGGTCGCAGTGCAAGCCGCTCCCGCACACGAAGACGATCTCCCCCGCATCGGGCAGGTCGCAGGGCGCGCCCGCGGTCAGGTTCACGCACTGCGCGTTCGAGCACGAGCCGCCGAAGGCGCTGCAGTCGTAGTCAACGGGCTGGTTCACCTGGCACGCGGCCACGAGGAGGTTGCCCGAGCACACTGCCGGCGCGCGGCCGCCGTCGGGGAAGTTCGAGCACGGCGTGAGGCCGGTCTCGCACTTCGCGCCCGAGGCCCCGAGCACGCAGCCCGCGCCCGTCCCCTGGCAGAAGGAGAAGAGCGGGTTTCCCTGCTGGTCCACGAAGCCGCAGTCGGTGCCGGTGGCGGCCATGCAGTCCACGCCGTAGTCGGTCGAGACCTCGCCGCAGGCAAAGTTCGGGTCGTCGGCCACCAGCGTAGAGCAGTCGAGATTCACGATGCCGGTGCCGCCGTCGTCGAGGTCGTTCGAGTAGCAGTAGACCGCGATGCTGCCCGCATCGCTGTCCTGACAGCTGCCCTGCTCGCTCACCGTGCCGCAGCCCGGGTCGATCGTCCCGCTGCTGCCGGTGGTGCCGGCCGTGGTGGCGCCGCTGCTGCCCGAGGTGCTGGTGCTGGTGGAGCTTTTCGAGCCGGAGCACGCGGCGCAGAGCAACGCCAGCACAGAGATGCCGATCAGCGTCTTCATCGCGAGCCTCGAAGAGGGACCCGGATTTGTAGCACGCGAATGTTGCGCCGAGCTGTCTGGCCTTTCGGCTGCACGCGACTGCTGAACGTTCCTGCTGTTCAGCCGACGCGCAGCGCCTCGCGCGCGGCTTCCAGGGTCAGCCGCACCTCGTCCGGGCCGTGGGCCAGCGAGACAAACGCCGACTCGAACTGCGACGGCGGCAAATAGATGCCGCGCTCGAGCATGGCGTGGAAGAAGCGGCCGAAGCGCGCGGTGTCTGCCTTCTTGGCGCTGGGGTAGTCGAAGACCTCGTCGGCGGTGAAGAAGAGCGTCCACATGCTGCCCACGCGGTTCACGCGCGCGGCCACGCCCGCCTCGGTCACGGCCTGGGTGAGCCCGCGCTCGATGGCGGCGCTGGTCTCTTCGAGGCGCTCGTAGACGCCGGGCGCGCCGAGCGCGTCGAGGGCGGCGGCGCCGGCGGCCACGGCGAGCGGATTCCCGCTCAGCGTGCCCGCCTGGTAGATGGGGCCGTCGGGGGCGATCTTGCGCATGATGTCCGCGCGGCCGCCGTACGCGCCCACGGGCAGGCCGCCGCCGATCACCTTGCCGAACGTCGAGAGATCCGGACGGATCTTGTACCGCTCCTGCGCCCCGCCGTACGCCAAGCGGAAGCCGGTCATCACCTCGTCGAAGATGAGCAGGGTGCCGTGCTTCTCGGTGAGCTTGCGCAGCCCCTCGAGGTAGCCCGGCTTCGGCGCGAGCAGGCCCATGTTGCCCACCACCGGCTCGAGGATGAGCCCGGCGATCTTGTCGCCGAGCTTCTTGAAGATGTCCTCCGCCCGCGCCAGGTCGTTGAAGGGCACGGTGAGCGTCAGCTTGGCCAATTCCGCGGGGACGCCGGGCGAGTCGGGCAGGCCGAGCGTCTCCACCCCGGAGCCGGCCTTCACCAGGAGTGAATCGCTGGCGCCGTGGTAGCAGCCCTCGAGCTTGAGGATGAGGTCGCGGCCGGTGAAGCCGCGCGCCAGGCGCAGGGCGGCGGAGGTGGCCTCGGTGCCCGAGTTCACGAAGCGCATCACCTCCATGCTGGGCACGGCCTTCTTCACCTTCTCGGCGATGACCACCTCGCCCTCGTGCGGCGCGCCGAAGCTGGTGCCGCGCCACGCCGCCTGGACGACGGCTTCGATGACAGGCTTGTACGCGTGCCCGAGGATGAGCGGGCCCCAGGAGCCCACGTAGTCCACGTAGCGGTTGGCGTCGACGTCGGTGAGCCAGGCGCCCTGCCCGCTCTTGAAGAACACCGGCGTGCCTCCCACGCCGCGGAAGGCGCGCACCGGCGAGTTCACCCCGCCGGGCAAGAGCTCCTTGGCCCGCTGGAAGAGGTGCTCGCTGAGGTCGTGCTTCATGGTCGCGCTCCGGGTTCCGAGCGCGCTTTCTAGCACGCTCCCGCCGCGACACTTATAACAATTTGGTTAACGCCATCGCAGCACGTGGGTCGTGGGGCGTTCGGCCGACCGCGGGGTTCACCACTCGAACATCGACGAACCCGCCACGAGCCACGGCAGTTCTCAGTCGCCGCTCTCAGCGACCTTCTGGCCGTTCTTGTGGTCGAAGACAGCGTCGTGGTCGTGGATGTCCACCGGCCGGCGCATGGCCACGCGGCGCTTCACCCGCTGCAACGCCATCGACACCACCTGCGGCTCGGGGTGATCCGCCATCGCCCGGGCGAACGACGTCTCTGCCTTCTCCCAGTCGCCGGACTCCTCGTAGAGCCGGCCGATCTCGAAGTTCGCGCGCCCCGCGTCCGCGCCCGGGTGATCCTTGGCGATGGCGGTGTAGCGCTCGATCGCTTCGGCCCGGCGCCCCTCCAGCGCCAGGGCGCCGGCGAGCAGCATCTGCGCGTCGGTCTTGAAGCCCGTGCCCGGGTAGCGCTGCAGGAGCAGCTTCACCTCGGTCTCGGTCTGGGCGTAGTCGCGCAGGGCGAAGTAGTCCTGGGCCGCGAGGTACTGGTAGCGGTCGGTGTCGAGGTGGTTGGGGAAGCTCTGCACCAGCGCCGCGAGCTGCTCGAGGGCGGCGCGGGTGTCGTGGTACTGGTCGTGGAGGATGTCCGCCAGGTGCGCGCGGGCCTCGAAGGTCTCTTCGCGCTCCGGGTAGCGCTCGGCGAGATCGCGGTAGCAGCGCGCGGCCTCGGCCGGATTCGCCAGGTGCAGGTAGTTCAGGTCGCCCAGCGCCTTGAGAGCCATGGCGCGGGCATCGCGCGCCGACGGCGCCTCGTCGCGGCCGAGGTCGATGAGCGCGCTCTGGTAGAGCTTGGCCGCGCCCGTGAAGTCCTTGTGCATGGCCAGCTCGTGGGCCTGCTCGAGCTGGCGCTTGATGCCCGAGCAGGCGCAGAGCGGCACCAGGAGGGCGACCAGGGCGAGCGGGCGAGCGGGCATCGCCCTCTGTTATCGCAATGGGCAGTGTCGGAGATCAACCGATCGCGGCTGCTACAAGGTTCAACAATTCAAGCCCAGCGACCAGCCACGGCTTTCAAGGCTCCGGACCGCGCTGGTTCGGATTCTCGGGCGCATTCGCGGGCGGCGTCACCGGCGGCACGGCGGGCTTTGCCTCCGGCAGCGGCACCGGCTCCAGCGGGACCTCGCTGTTGTCGGGCATGACGATGGTGCCCTTCACCACGCGCCACACGTGGTTCTCGGCGCGCGCGTCGAGGTCGAGCATGGCGCTGCCCTTGGGGCCCTTCACGCGCATCTCGAACGAGGCCTCGCCCTCGTGCTGCAGCTCCCCGCCCTCGATGTGCAGCTTGAGCGGCTCGCCGAACATGTCTTTGAGCTGGGCCGAGCCGTGCATCTGCAGCAGCGCGGCGCGGCCAGCGCTGGAGTGGCGCAGCCTGTAGAGCACGATGCCGTAGCTGCCCAGAAGCCCGAGCCCCACGAAGACCGCCATGGCGATGGCGCCGGCAAATGGGAGCCAGCTGCTGCGGCCACTCGGCGCAGCATTCACTCCCAGGGTCTGGGCATTCGAGATCGCCACCGCGCTACCCCACGTGCTCATCTTCTTCTCGCCTCCCAGGGGAAATCAACGCGTTCACCGGGCGAATATTCACGCGGCCCCCGGCAGTCGTGACGCACGGCGCCGAAGGATCCGTCCCCGACGGATGGAACACACGCCCGCCGGAAAGTTCGTGGCGAATCGGCGCGCCAGCGTTCGAGGCGCGCGGATTTTTCGGCGGAGCAGAGACGCGCAGCAGGCGCCGCCCGATCCCTCGCATGTGCAAGGTATCGGACGGTCGCGCGCGTCACCTGTCGTCGTCGACCTAAGCTTAAGCCGTCGCCTCGGGCTCCGGGGCCTCGGCGCCGCTCGACTCCGGCAGCCGCGTCACCGAGACCACCTTCTCATCCTCGGTCTCCAGCGAGATGAGCCGCACGCCCTGGGTGTTCCGGCCGATGACGGAGACGTCCTTGGCGCGGGTGCGGATGAGCATGCCCTTGTTGGTGATGAGCATGATCTCGTCGTCGTCGGTGACCTGGGCGGCGCCGATGACCGAGCCGTTCCGGTCGCTGGTCTTGATGTCGATGATGCCCTTGCCGCCGCGGCCCTGGACCCGGTACTCGGCTTCTTCGGTGCGCTTGCCGTAGCCGTTGGCGGTCACGGTGAGCAGCGTCTTGCCCGGCTCGACGACCTCGGCGCTCACCACCTCATCGGCGCCCTCGAGGGTCATGCCCTTCACGCCGTAGGCGCTGCGCCCCATGGGCCGCACTTCGGACTCCTCGAAACGGATCGACATGCCCTCCTTGCTCGAGAGCAAGAGGTGCTTGCTGCCGTCGGTGATGCGCACGCTGACGAGCTCGTCGCCGTCGTCGATGCCGAGGGCGATGATGCCGCTCGGCCGCGGGTTCGCGTACTGCATCATCTCCGTCTTCTTGATCACGCCCTTCTTGGTCACGAAGACCACGAAGTCGCTCTCCTTGAACTCCTTCACCGGGAGCACGCTCTGCAGCGTCTCGTTCTCCTGGAAGGTGATGAGGTTGATGATGGGCTTGCCCTTGGCGGCGCGGCCGGCCTCGGGCACCTCGTGCACCTTGAGCCAGTAGAGGCGGCCCTTGGTGGTGAACACGAGCAGGTAGTCGTGCGTGCTGGCGACGAAGAGGTCGCTGACGAAGTCGTCTTCCTTCGTTCCCGCGCCGGTCTTGCCGCGGCCGCCGCGCTTCTGGGCGCGGTACTCGCTCACCGGGTTGCGCTTGATGTAGCCCGCATGGCTCAAGGTGACGACCATGTCCTCCTTGGCGATGAGGTCCTCGATCTTCAGGTCGCCCTGGTCGGCCACGATCTCCGTGCGCCGCGGCGTGTTGTAGGCGTCCTTGACCGCCTTGAGCTCGTCCTTGATCACGCCCATCAGCGTGCCTTCCTCGGTGAGCACGCGCTTGAGCCAGAGGATCGAGCGGATGAGGTCGATCATCTCCTTCAAGAGCTCGTCGCGCTCGAGGCCGGTGAGGCGCTGCAGGCGCATGGCCAAGATCTCCTTGGCCTGCTCCTCGCTGAAGCCCGTGCCCGCGTAGGTGCGCGTGAGGCTGCCGAAGCCGGGCTCGTCCTTCTGGATGCGCGCCAGCAGCGCGCCGAGCTGCTCCTTGGCCTTGGTGGGATCGAGCTTGGGCAGGTCCTTGAAGCGCTCGTGCTGATACAGCGAGGGCGAGAGCACGTGCATCAAGGCCCACTTGGCCTGCTCGGGATCCACGCTGCGGCGGATGACGGTGATGACGTGGTCGATGAGGTCCTGCGCGACCAGCAAGCCTTCCACGATGTGCAGCCGCGCCTCCGCCTTGCGCAGCTCGAAGCGGCTGCGGCGGGTGACGACCTCACGGCGGTGGGCGATGAAGCGCTCGAGGATCTCCTTCAAGGTCAGCGTGCGCGGCTGGCCGTGGTCGATGGCCAGCATGATCACGCCGAAGGTGACCTGGAGCTGGGTGAGCGCGAAGAGGTTGTTGAGCACCACGTTGGCCATGGCGTCGCGCTTGACCTCCACCACGATGCGCATGCCGTCGCGGTCGCTCTCATCGCGGAGGTCGCTGATGCCCTCGAGGCGCTTCTCGCGCACGAGATCCGCCATCTGCTCGATGAGCCGCGACTTGTTCACCTGGTACGGGATCTCGGTGATGACGATCGACTCACGCTCGGTCTTCTCGTGGGTGACGATCTCCGCCTTGGCGCGCACCTGGAGGTGGCCGCGGCCGGTGTTGTAGCTCTTCACGATCTCTTCGCGGCCCTGGATGAAGCCGCCGGTCGGGAAGTCCGGGCCGGGGATGAGCTTCATCAGCTCGGGGATGCCGGCCTGCGGGTGATCGATGAGGTGGATGGTGCCGTCGATCACCTCGCCCAGGTTGTGCGGCGGGATGTTGGTGGCCATGCCCACGGCGATGCCCGCGCTGCCGTTCACCAGGAGGTTGGGGAACCGCGTGGGCAGGACGGTGGGCTCGCGCTCCTGGCCGTCGTAGTTGGGCTGGAAGTCGACGGTCTCCTTGTCGATGTCCTCGAGCATCACCTCGCCCAGGCGGGCGAGGCGGGCCTCGGTGTAGCGCATGGCCGCGGGCGGATCGCCGTCGACGGAGCCGAAGTTGCCCTGCGGCGTGATTAGCGGCGCGCGCATGTTCCATTCCTGCGCGAGGCGCGCGAGCGCGTCGTAGATGGCGGCGTCGCCGTGCGGGTGGAACTTGCCCATCACGTCGCCGACAGTGCGCGCGCACTTCTTGAACGGCCGGGTGCTGGTGTTCCCCAGCTCGTTCATGCCGTAGAGGATGCGGCGGTGGACGGGCTTGAGGCCGTCGCGGACGTCGGGCAGCGCGCGGCCGATGATCACGCTCATCGAGTAGTCGAGATACGACTTGCGCATCTCGTCTTCGATGTTCACCGCGGGGCCGGTGGGCGGCGGCGGGCCGGCGGGCGCAGCGGGGGCGGCCGGGGCCTCGGGAGGCGGCGGCGGGTTGTTATTATCGATCTCGGACATGCTATTTCCTGACTGCTTGGCGGGCGGGCGTTCGAGCGTCGAAGGCGCGCCGAAGAGGGCCGCAGAATCTAACCGATTTGGCGTGCGAAAACCCGCCGAAACGACATTCGGCCACACGAAACCAAGCGCCCGAATCGATAGGAAAATATTCCTGGATCCAGGCCTCTAGCGACCGTCCGATCGCGGGCGTTCCCAGAACCGGCCCAAACGGCCGTGAAAACAGGCGCGCCGAGCCTGTCGGGGCCCGGCGCGCCGGAGATACTTTCTAGGTAATTACCAGCGCGTTTCGGCAGCTATCCGCAAGTGTGCGCGGTGGTGTCGCAGGTGGCGGGGCTGATGCAATCGGCGTCGCTGTTGCAGTCCACGCAGCTGCCGCTGCCGTCGCAGACCTTGCCGCCGCTCGAGCTGCACACCGAGCCCGCGTCGAGATTGCCGGTGCCCGGCGTGCCGCTGGTGCAGGTGCCGACCTGGCAATCGTTGGGCGCGGTCGGCGTGTCGCTGTTGTCGTCGGCGCCGCCGATGCCGCCGTCGCCGAAGCAGGTGACGGTCTGGCAGTCGCCGGCGGTCTGGAACTGCGGGGGGGCGTTGCCGGCCGGCTGGTTGCTCAGGCCGCAGTTGCCGGTGGTGCAGGTGCGCGTCTGACAGGCGGTGTCGCTGCCGGGGCAGTCGCTCGCCTGGCTGCAGCTCGCGCCCGTGGTGCCGGTGGTGGTGGTGGTCGTCGTGGTGGACGTCGTCGACGTGGTGCCGCTGGTGCCCGTGGTGCCGGTGGCCGTGCTGGAGCTCGAGCTGCTGCTCGACGCGGCCGTCGACGTCGTCGACGAGCTGCTGGAGCTGCTGGCAGCCGTGGTGCTGGAGCTCGAGCTGCTGGAGCCGGTGGTGCTCGTGGAGCCGGAGCCCGAGCCCGAGCCCGAACCGGAACCGGAGTCGAACCCGGAGCCGGAGCCCGAGCCGGAGTCGCTGATGCCGCTGCCGCTGGTGCCCTGGGCGTTGGTGGTGCCGCTGGTGGAGCCGCTGTGGCTGCCGTGGGTGTGCGTGCCGGTGGTGCTGGTGTTGTTCGCGCCCGCGCCGGAGTCGGTGGTGGTGGCGCCGCTGGAGCCGCCCGCCGCGCCGCTGTTGAAGCTGGCGGTGGTGGAGCCGCCGTTGCAGTCGCAGGCACCGAACTTGTTGTCGCTGCCGCAGGTCTTCACGCCGGTGCAGTTGGCGAGGCCGGTGCAGGTGGAGATTTCCCCGGCGCTGCACTCGGTGACGACTTCCGTGGGTGAGCACGCGTCGAAAGCAGCCCAAAGCGCCGCAGCGCCCAAGAGGCCGAAAGCCACCCGTGTCTTGGCGTTCATGTTCGACACCTGTCGAAGGATTCGAGGACCGGCCAACGTCTTCCACTATGCCAAGAACGGTCGGCGCCGTCAGTCGGCGTGGCTACCTTCTCGACAGGCGGCGGGGGTGGGCGATGGGACGGACGGGGCTTGTGCTCCTTGCGCTTCTCGGCGCGGGCTGCAGCACCACGCAATTCGTGCAGCGCGACGGCTGCTGGATCCGGCGCACCGAGTCGTTCCCCAAGGTGGTGCACGAGGAGATCGGCGTGTGCGCGCGGCAGCCGCCGGTGTGGAGCAACGATCGCGTGGCGCGCCTGGTCCAGGAATGCATGGCCGAGGCCGACTACCGCTGGCAGAACGAGGCGCTCGCGGCCTGGAACCGCGGGCTGCCCCTGCCGCCGCAGCGCTCGGAGCACGAGGTGATGCAGCAGTGCATGGGTGAAGCGGCCACGTCGGTGATCAGCGAGAACGAGGCCTTGAAGAAGCGCCTCACCGAGCTGTCGAGCGAGCGCGATGCCCTCCGCGCCGAGGCTTCGCGCGACAAGGAGCGGCTGCAGCAGAACCAGGAGCACATGACCGACGCGCTCGGCGAAGCGGCCAAGCGGCCCGCGCCGAATGCGTTCGCGACGTCGAACAGCAGCGGCTCGGCGACCACGCGAAGCGATCAAGAGTCGGCCCAGCAGCCCGCGCCTGCGCAGACGCTCGTCCCGGTGCCGGTGATGGAGCAGCTCCCGCCGCGCTCGGGGCTGGCGCCGGGCATGGAGCGGCTGAAGGAGAAGAAGAAGGAGCCGCCTGCGGGCTGCACGCTACCGGGCGGCAAGCCGGGCCAGGAATGCAGCCCGCCGCCGCTACCGGGCACGGCGGAGATCAAGTAGGGCCGCGGATCCGAAGCGGATCCGGATCTAGAACAGCGCGGCCAGCTTCGCGGTCTTGATCTCCACCTTGGGACCGGCGCGGCCGTCGCGGCCCTGGCGTCGTCCGGCATTGCCGCTGCGGCCGTCGTGGCCCTGCGCGCCGCCGCTGTACGTCGAACCGCCGTAGCCCTGGGGGCCGGCGCTGCCCGGCGAGCCGCCGGCACCGCCGGAGTTCTCGAAGCTGAGCGCGGCCAGGTAGGGCTTGGCCTCCGGCGAGACCGTGACCTTGATGTGGCCGCCGTCTGCGCCGTCCGCGCCATCGCCTCCGTCGCCGCCATCGCCGCCGTCGCCGCCGATGCCCGCAGGCGCGCCCGTGCCGCCACCGCCGCCGTCGCCGCCGCGGCCGCCGTGACCGCCGTTGCCACCCGCGCCGCCGTTGGCCGTGACCTTCAAGCTTCCGCCCTGCGGATCCACCAGGAAGAGCTCGTCGTGATCCTGGGTGGTGGAGTGCACGCGGACTTGAAGGAGCGGCGCCGCCACACCAGGCTGCAGGGTCACGGCGACCTCGATGTCATCGGCCTTGATGCCGTTCTCGCCGCTCTGCCCCGACTGGCCACGGCCGCCGTTGGCACCGTTCCCGCCGGCCCGGGCCGAGTCGCCGCTGCTGATCTCGTCGTGGCCGTGCTCGCCCGACTGGCCCTGCAAGCCGTCCTGTCCCGAGCGGCCGCTGGGTCCGTTGAAGTTGGCCCAGTAGGCGCAGTCGTAGCGGGTGGCGATGTCGAGCGAGCTCGAGACTTGTTGCCCCACGACCTGGATCGCCAGGTGCGCGGGGTTGCCGCGCGTGGTGCGCGGGTCGCGATCCAGCGTGAGCATGCCCTCCGGGTCCACCGCCGCGCCCTGGCCCTGGATGTGGAAGCTGTCCCAGGTGACCTTGCCGTTGCCGGCGCCCTCGGTGACCAGGATCTCCCCGGACGTCAGCTTCGCGGAGAGGATGAGCGGCGCCTGGGTGCCCGGGCAGAGCGCCTTCACCCCGCCCGCGAGCGCGCCGTGGATCTCGGAGACCGGCTTGTCCTTCAAGTCGGTCTTCATGCCCATCGCCTTCTGGAGCGCGGCACAGCCCGAGCCGAGCAGCGCCAGCGCGGCCAGGCCGACGGCGAAGGCAGAGGAGCGGGAGGTGCGCATGGCGGGCTCGCAGGTCGAGGACGTTTGCTCGTAGCCCAACGCGGCCCGCGGTCCAAATGCGCAGCGAATCGCTGCCGGGCGATCGTCGAACCATCCAACGCTGGACAGGGCCCTCAAGGGACCTTCTAATCACTCTTGGAGGGGCTCCCCACATGAACACGCGCTTCACCATCGCGCTCACGGCGCTCTGCTTTGCGGCTTGCTCTGGCAACAACGGCTCGAGCGGCTCCAGCGGCGGGACCACGGCCGCGGCGTCCAGCGGCGGCTCCACGGGGACCAACCAGACCGGCGCGAGCTCGGGCAGCAACGGCACCTCGACCACCGGCACCAGCTCCACCTCGAGCACGGGCAGCAGCGGCTCGAGCAGCGGGAGCAGCGGCACGACCGGTGTGAGCGGCCAGATCGACTCCGACTGCGGCACCGGCCACTCGGTGTGCAACCCGGGCACGCACTGCACGCACATCACCCAGGCATCGGTGCAGCACTACTCGTGCGCGTGCACGCTGGCGGGCTCGGCGGCGGGCGACAGCTGCACCAACAACACCAACGGGCTCACCACCTGCGACGCGTACGTCGACGACTGCCGCGCCCCGCGCGACTTCGACTACTGCAACGACAACATGCCCTGCGACACGAACTACGTCTGCACGAACATCATCGGCGCGACCTTCTCCGACGGCGGCGGCGTGGCCGAGTGCGAGAAGGAGTGCACCACCACCGACGACTGCCCCGAGGTGCTCACCAAGTGCGTGCCCGGCGCCATCACCCACCACTACCCGGACGGCGGCACGACCACGTTCGGCGCGTGCCACCGCAACTACTGCGGCCCGAATACGGTCGTCTCCGACGGCGGCGTGGCAGACGCGGGCCAGTACTACCAGCCGTGCGACGCGGCGGACGCGGGCGACGGCTTCTGCGTGGCGCGCCTGCTCTCCAGCGGCGGCGACTACGGCTACTGCTACCGCTCGGGCTCGGCGGCGAGCGGCGCGGTCTGCGGCAACAACAACGCGGACAACCCGTTCTGCGCTCTCGGCGACCTCTGCCTCTACACCAGCGATCCGCAGGCACCTGCGTTCTGCGCCCCGGCCTGCGACGCGCGCTCGCACGGCGCGCTCGGCATCTGCCCCTCGGGCCTGGTGTGCACCCAGTTCGGCTCGGGCAGCCCCACGAGCCCTGATCCGGGTTACTGCCAGTAGTCGGTCCGGGACGCCGCCCTCCCGATTTCGAATCTCTCAATCCGCGCGAGCGTCCCATCGCCCGCGCGGCCGAGGGCCGGCGCCCGTGGGCGCAACGAACCGCGATGCCCAGCGTCGAGCTGGCTCAGCCCTGCACATAGCCCTGCGCCGCCGCGTTGGCGAAGGCCGCCGCGCCCTTCTGCTGCACGTCGTCGAAGCTCACCGACGGCCCGCCGGCGACGATGCCCTGCTGCGCGCCCGAGCCCGGCAGCACCACCATCTTCACCTTCTGCGAATCCATCCCGCCGTAGCGCGGATCCGGGTTGATCCCCAGCTGCGACGCGAGCGCCATCGAGCCCTCGCCGAGCTTCGTGGACGGCCCCACGTCGGCGTAGATCGCGTACACGCTCTTGCCGTTGTAGCTGACCTGCACCAGGTCGCCGAGCTTGGCGCCGCCCGCGCGCGCGAGCGACGGCGGCAGCACGATGTACGGCACCGTCTTCGCGTCCACGTAGCCGTCCGCGAACTTCAACGACGTCTGGTCCTGGTGCCAGGGATCCTGGCTGTGGGTGATGCCCGTGGCGCCGTCGGAGTCGATGTCGAGCTTGCTCTGGAAAGCGAACGCGCCCACCGCGCCCGAGCTGGTGTGCACGGCGTTGATGGACGTCGACGTGCCCGTGTAGCTGAGCCCCAGCGAGCTCGCGCCGGATCCGAGCGCGTAGACGTCGCCCGCGGGCGCAGGCTGCGGATTCGTCGGCGGCGTGACCGGGGTGCTGCTGCCGGCGCTGGCGGCGTCGAGCGCGGCCCAGGTCATCGGCCCGACCACGCCGTCTGCGGTCAGCCCCTGCGCGGCCTGGAACTGCTTCACGGCCGCGAGCGTGTGCGGACCGAAGCTGCCGTCGGCGCCGCCGGTGTCGTAGCCCAACGCAGTCAACGCCTGCTGCAGCGCCACCACGTCCGAGCCCGAGGCGCCCTGCTTCAGCGTGGCCCGCGCGGTGGTGTGCACGAGGTCGCGGTGCACCGGCGCGGCGTCGAAGCCGTCGCTCGCCGCGGCCGGCGTGGAGCTGCGCGAGGGCGCGCTCGTGTCCACGCTTGGCGATGAAGACGGGCGAACGGACAAGCGGTGGACCTTCATGTTGGGCCTCCTGGGCGCGGGCAGATTCTCGGGCGCGCGACGTTTCGAGTTGCGGAGGAAAAAAGGACAAGTCGCGAGCGAATGAGCGACCTTGCGACCGTCTGAAGTGCCGATCCGTCCTTGAGAAAGTTCCTTGGGGCGGTTGAACTGGGCCGTTAACTCGTGGTTCATCCCGGGATCCACCCCGTTGGGCTTTTTCGCGTGAGCCAGCCGGCCCCCATCTTTCTGCGACGGATCGACGACCCGCTGCCGCGGCTTGCGGGCGCGCTCGGCCTTGCGCTGGCTGCGCACGCGACGCTGGTCCTCGCCATCGCCGCGGCCTCCTACTTCGGCTGGCTCGACAGCAAGCCCATCCCCAAGCCGCCCGAGCAGGTGGCGCTGGTGACCGTGTCCGCGTCGCAGTGGAACGCGAATCGCTCCATCCCGGATCCGACCGCGCCGGCGTTGAAGACGGAGCCCAAGGCGCCCCAGCTCGAGCAGGTGAAAAAAGAGGCGATGCCCAAGGGCCAGATCGTCGACGTGCAGGCCGGCAACGACCAGAAGCCCGCCGACGCCAAGTACCTCGCCGATCACGACAACACCGTCGCCAAGGAGACCCGCGCCCGCGAGCAGAGCCAGCGCTACAAGACCGCGATGGCGCAGAAGACCACGCCCGTGCCCGCGGAGAAGTCGCTCGCGGATCCGGGCGGGGCCAAGGGCGAGCGCGGCAACGGCGGCCAGGGCAAGGACGACTCGCGCATGCGCGAGGGCTCGCACGCGGGGCACTTCGAGCTGCCGACGAATCAACCTCGACCCGAGCTGGCCATGGCCGAGACCGAGCCGCACGGCGAGATCCACAACCAGAACCAGCTGCAGCAGAAGGCCGGCAACGCGCCGCGGCTCCTGGTGACGCCGGGCGAGCTCTCCAAGATGAACGACGACGCCATTGCGTCCAACGGGCACTTCGGTCGCGAGGGCGAGGAGGCGCAGCCGTCGCGCGGCGAGCAGGGCGATCAGGCCGGCGCGCCGTCGAACGACCGGCTCGATCTGCCCGAAGGAAGCGGCACCTGGCTCAACACGCGCGAGTTCCGCTACGCGCAGTTCTTCAACCGCATCAAGCAGCGGGTGAGCGAGCAGTGGAACGTGGACGCCGTGCTCTCCAAGCGCGATCCGCGCGGCGCGCTCGTGCCCGCCGAGCGCGTCACGTTGCTCGGCGTGGTGCTCGACGCCCAGGGCCGCATCGCCGACGTCCAGGTGCTGCAGAGCTCGGGCGTGACCTTCCTCGACGAAGAAGCGGTCGCGGCATTCCAGCGCGCGCAGCCGTTCCCCAATCCGCCGCCGGCGCTCTTCGACGACGAGGGGAAGATGAAGTTCGCGTTCGGCTTCTACATCGAGCCGGGCCACGGCGGCGGCGGCTTCCGCGTGTACCGCAACCGAGATTAACCGAACGGTTAAGACTTCTTCGGCCCCACCAGCGTTCGCAGCGTGGCCGTGGCCACCACGTCGCCGGCCTTGTCCTTCATGGTGACGGGGATCGCGTACTCGCGCTTCTCGCTCGAGGAGATCGCGCTGGCCTCGCCCTCGGCGATGATCGTGCCGCGCGCCTTCTTGTGGAACTCGACGGTGAAGCCCGCGACGATGAAGCGCGCGTCCACCGGAAGCGAATAGGCCACGGCCAGGTTGCCCGCGAGCTCGGCGAGGTTGGTGAGCGCCACCGCGTGAACGCTGCGGAAGGGGTTGCGCACGCCCGGCGTGTCCGCCATCGACACGCGCGCGTAGCCCTGGCGCACCTCGAGCACGCGCGGGTTGATGGTGGCGGTGTAGCGCGCCGCGCGACCCACGAGGAAGCTGAACGCCCGCTTGCCGCCGGGGATGCCCACGAGCTTGTCCCAGGCTTCGCGGATGAAGTTGCGGCCCGGCGCCTCCACGCTCAGCGCGTTCTTCAGACTGCCCACGGTCTCGGAGAGCATCGACATGGCGCTCCTCATCGCTCCCCTTGGCCTGCGCGGTCAAGACCCGTAGCTTTCGCGCGTGCCGAGCTTCGACTGCCAGTCCTGCGGCGCCTGCTGCTGCAACTCCGACGAGAACCGCGCCGAGGGCTACCCCTGGTACGTGGAGCTCGACGACGCCCGCTCGCGGCTCCTGCGCGATGACGATCTGCGCAAGCGCTATGTGGTCCAGGATCCGCAGGGCGTGCCACACCTGCGCTTGGATCCGAGCGGACGCTGCGCGGCCCTGCGCGGCAAGCTGGGCAAGAGCGTCACCTGCGCGGTGTATGCGGATCGGCCGCGCGGCTGCCGACGGGTGATGCCCGGCGACGCGCAGTGCCTGAAGGCGCGTGTGCAGCGCGGGATTGATCCGGCGAACTAGCCGACCTTCACCGGATCCGCGCCGACCCTGGCCCGCGCGAGCCGCTCGGCGCGCGGGCGACCCCGGAGTTGGCTACATTGGCACGCGTCACAACAAACGCCCGCTTGGGGCGAGAATCTCCCGCTGCTCTCGGTCGCTTACACGTCAGCAGCTTGACCGTCGGAGCCGTCATGCGTCGCACCTTCATCGCCCTCGTGGGCCTCGCGTTGGCCAGCTCGAGCTGCAACTGCGGCTCTGGAACGGCCACGACTGGCGCACATACGACCGGCGCCTCGGGCTCGAGCGGCAGCCACGGCGCGACCAGCGGCGGATCCGGATCCACGATCGGATCCGGCGCGGCCGCAGGATCCGGTGCTGGCGCGGGAACGGGCACGACCGGGGGCCACGGCGCGGTGACGCAGCTGGTGATCGCGCCGGATCCGGGCCAGGTCGACGTCTACGCGAACGCGGGCTCCACCACCTTCACCGCGACCGCGACGTTTGCCGACGGCTCGCACGCGCTGGTCTCGCCCGACTGGAGCTTCGATCGCGGCGACCTCGCGACCATCGACGGCACGGGCACGCTCACCGCCGTGGGCCAGCTCGGCGGCGACGGCACGCTCACCGCGAGCTACGGCGGCGTGAGCGCTACGGATCCGGTCTCGGTGGTGCTGCACATGGTGGCGAATCCGGCCAACCTCTCGGCCTCGGACCAGGCGCTCTTCGACACGCCCGACACGAACGCCTCGGGCACCCTGCTCTACCCGTACGACAAGACGGTCTTCGCCAAGGGCCTGCTCGCGCCAGAGCTGATGTGGAGCGGCGGCAATTCGGGCGACAGCTACCGGGTGCACTTGAGTGAGCACGACTTCGACGCGGTGCTCTACGTGAGCGCAGATCCGCCGAGCGATGTGCCCGTGCCGCAAGACGTCTGGGACACGCTCACCAACGTGAACGGCGGCGATCCGGTGACGCTGGAGCTCGAGCGGCTCTCGGGCGGCGCGGCGCACGCGGCCATGACCGAGAGCTGGACCATCGCCCCGGGCAGCCTGCGCGGCTCGATATATTACTGGGCGGTTAACAAGGGCCAGCTCATGAAAATCACCCCGGGCTCGGCGACGCCCACCGTGGTCTTCGATTCCGGCGACAACACCCAGCTCGGCACGCCCGCGCCGACGAACTACGACGGCTATTCGCCGCCCTGGAGCACCGGCGGCAACGGCAAGCGCTGCGTGGCCTGCCACACCGTGAGCAAGGACGGCTCGACGGCGGTGGCCATCTTCGAGCGCAAGGACTCGGCGCCCAGCCCGTGGGGGACGATCGATCTCACCGCCGCGACGCCCGGCGTGGTGCAGGTGCAGCCCTACGATCGCAACACGCTCTTCCTGGGCCTCACGCCCGACGGCATGTACGCGGTGGAGAACGACATCGACTTCTCCATGCACCTCTACGACGCGCACCTGGGCACGGAGCTCTCCAGCGCGCTCGATTCGATGACGCTCAACGCCGACCCGGCCTTCTCGCCCGACGGCACCAAGCTGGCGTACGCGAGCAGCGTCACGGGCAGCTATCCCGTCGAGTATTCGCGCGCGGACCTGAGCGTGATGGACTTCACGGCGTCGAGCGCGAGCTTCTCCAACGCGCGCACGATCGTGTCGGGCGGCAGCGAGGCGGTGGCGTTCCCGAGCTTCTCGCCGGACTCGAACTGGGTCTTCTACCAATACGGCGACTACAGCCGCGCCAAGTACGGCACCAACCAGACCGGCCATGACGACCTCTACGTGACCGACGTGGCCGGTACAGTCGGGCCGCTGCTCCTCGCCAACGCGAGCGGCGCGAACCTGGACGTCCGCAACCAGCAGCGCAGCTACCAGCCCACGGTGAACCCGATCTCCGTGGGCGGGTACACCTGGGTGGTCTTCGTGAGCCCGCGCGACTACGGCAACAAGATGCTCTCCACGAGCGACGCGACCTACGAGAACAACAAGCAGCTCTGGGTCGCCGCCATCGACGCGAACCCGCAGCCCGGCACCGACCCCAGCCACCCGGCGTTCTGGCTGCCGGGCCAGGACCTGACGACCATCAACATGAGCGGCTATTGGGCGCTCGAGGCCTGCCACGACACGGGCGGGAGCTGCACGCAGGGCTTCGAGTGCTGCTCGGGCTATTGCAACGTGAGCAACGAGATTGGCACGTGCGGCACGGGGCCGACGGGCGGTGGGTGCTCGCAGATCGGCGACGCGTGTCAGACCGACGCGAACTGCTGCGGCAGCAACTCCAGCTGCGTGGGCGGCTTCTGCGCGGTGAAGTTCCAGTAGATTGCAGCGATGCGAAAGTCGTTCGCGATCTTCTTGGTGCTCGGGGGCTGTGCGGCCTCGCGGGCGGACCTGGTGCAGAAGCTCCACACGGAGCGCCAGGAGGTGCAGTCGAGCGAGAGCTCGGAGCTGCCCTATCGCGCCAAGACGCCGGAGCTCGGGCCGCTCAGGGGCGAGCCGCGCGCGGATCTGATGGAGGAGCTCGGTCCGGCGGAGTGTGGGCCGGGGCCGCGTGGGCAGCGATGCATCTGGCGGATGTCGACGGGAGCGGGAGAAGCGGGACAGCGGCCGCTGCTGCTTCGAGTCGACTTCGATGCCAGTGAGGTCTGTGTGGCTGCGGGCTGGGCCGAGGCGGAGTAGCAGGGGGGATCCAGCGTGAGGGCGAGCTGTGAGGTGGGCTGAGTCACGACGGTTCACAGATCGCTCAGGACGTGAAGCGGGTTCACCCAGTCCAATTTTTCCGTGGAAATGGGGAGGCCACCCGGGCCTCGCTTCGCTCGTGCGTTGAGGCACGACGCTCGAGGTGCTCCTCAGAAGCGACGACGCCTCCTTGTGGCTCTTGAGGGGAAAGGCATTTCACCCCCAAGAAGCAGAAGCACGTCCAGCGAACGTCTCCGCAGTGATCGAACGCCTTTGCTCACGCACGAGCGCAGCGAGGCGTACGGCGCCAGGGCGCAAATCGCCTCGGAGGTGGCTCCGGGGATCCGGCAAGAAAATTGGACCAGGTGAACCCGCTTCACGTCCTCGTTGAACAGGGTGAACCGGCTGCGACCGGAGCTCACGGCTGAGCTCGCTCCTGCATCACCGCTGGCCGCGCGCACCGAAAAGCAGAAGGGCCGGACGCTTGCGCGCCCGGCCCTCCAGGTTACGGCTTCGCGATGACTACCGCCGCGCCGCCCGCTTGAACTTGGCCGGCTCCGCCACGTTCACCTTGAACAGCGTCTTCAGCGTGCTGCGCGTGGTGCTCACGTAGATCTGGTAGTGACCCGGCACCACCTGCTTCGGCAGGCGGAAGTCGATCTCGTTCATCGTTCCCGTCTTCTTCATCGGGATCACCGAGACCACCGCCACCTCGCGGTTGTGCATGTCGAGGATGTGCACCTTGCCCTGCGTGCGCTTCGGCAGCTCGCGGCTGCGGAAGTTCACGATGCTGTAGTGCCCGTCCGCCGCACGCAGCGGCACCGTGCTCCCGCTCGCCGCCGGCTTGGTCCGGTCGTCGAGCATCAGGCGCACCGGGTTCTCCATCGGGCCGATCTTCATCAGCTTGGTCTTCCGCGTGCCCGGCGTGGTGTGCGTGACCTTCACCGGCTTCCGCAGGACGCCGCACTCGCTGTAGCAGTCGCTCGAGGCGCAGCACGAGCCGTCGCCGTTGCAGTCAATCCCAGAGCCGCAACCACCACCGCCGCCGTAGCACTCGGAGTTGCAGTCACTGCTGGCGCAGCAGCCGCCACCGCAGTCGATCTGGCCGTTGCAGGTGCCGCCACCGCTGGGGCACTCGGAAGAGCAGTCGCTCGAGGCGCAGCAGGAGCCGTCGCCGTTGCAGTCAATTTGCCCCGGGCAGGCCCCCTGATCGACGCAGTTGCCGTTGCCGTCGCAGCTCTGGCCGTTCGCGCTGCAGTCGTTGCCGCAGCTGCCGCAGTTCGGATCCTGCGTCACGTCCTCGCAGTAGCCGTTGCCGCAGTCCGCGGTGCCGGTGTCGCACTGGAGCGTGTTGTCCGTGCAGGTGCCGCCCTGGCAGGTCTGGGTGTTCGGGTCGCAGACCGAGCCGCCGTTCTCGGAGCAGTCGCCGCAGTTGTTGTTGTCCTGTGACGTGTCCACGCAGCCGTCGTTGCACTGGGTGAGGCCGGGGTCACAGTTCGACTGGCACTGGCCGCCGGAGCAGATCTCGCTCTGCTGCGTGCAGTCGTTGCCGCACGAGCCGCAGTTGTAGTCGTCGCTGTTGAGGTCGGTGCAGCCCGAGTCGCAGGCGGTCTGGCTGGAGTCGGCGCAGCCGCAGGTGCCGTCCTGGCACGACAGGCCCGACTGCGTGCAGTCATTGCCGCAGCTGCCGCAGTTGGTGTCGTCGGTGTTCAGGTCGATGCAGGTGCCGTCGCCGTTGCAGTCCTGCTGTCCGTCGGCGCAATTGGAGACGCACGCCGAGTCCTGGCAGACCTGACCGTTGGCGGTGCAGTCGTTGCCGCAGCTGCCGCAGTTGTTGTCGTCGGCCGTGAGGTCCTGGCAGGTGCCGTCGCCCGCGCAGTCCTGGGTGCCGTCGGGGCAGGTGCACTGGCTGTCGACGCAGGTCTGCTGACCGGGGCAGGCGATGCCGCAGTCGCCGCAGTTGGCGTCGTCGCTGCTGGTGTCGATGCAGGTCTGGTTGCCCGAGCCGTCGTCGCACATCTGGCTGGGGGCATCGCAGGTCTGGCACTGGCCGTCGACGCAGGCGTCGCTGCCGCAGTCATTGCCGCAGCTGCCGCAGTTCTGCTGGTCGCTGGTGAGGTCCGGGCAGGTGAGGTTGCCCGTGCCGTCGTCGCAGGCCGCCGAGCCGTCGGAGCACACGCAGGTGGCGGAGTCGCAGGTCAGGCCGTCGCCGCAGATGAAGCTCGGGTCATCGACGCCGCAGCCGCCGCAGTTCTGCGGATCGCTGTTGATGTCCGGGCACGAGCCGTCGGAGCAGGCGCTCTGGCTCGGATCCGGGCAGACGCACTGGCCCTGGTCGCAGGTGGTGCCGTCGGCGCAGGCCACGCCCGAGCCGTCCGACGCGCAGCCGCCGCAGTTCTGCGGATCAGTGGTGGTGTCCACGCAGGTGATGGTTCCCGTGCCGTCGTCGCAGGCCGTCTGGCTGGAGTCGGAGCAGCCGCAGGTGCCGTCGGTGCAGGTCTGGTTCACGTCGCAGGCCTGGCCCGAGCCGTCGGAGGCGCAGCCGCCGCAGTTGTTGTTGTCGGTGGTGGTGTCGACGCAGCTGCCGTCGCAGTTGGTCAGGCTGGGGTCGCTGCAGTCGGCGCTGGTGTCGGCGGCGCAGCTGCCGGCATCGCAGATCTGGCCGGTGTCGCAGGCGTTGTCGCAGGCGCCGCAGTTCTGGATGTCGCTGGTGAGGTCGACGCAGGAGCCGGAGCAGTCGGTCTGCGGGTCGCAGGCATCGCCGGAGCCGCCGTCACCGCTGGAGCTGGTGCCGGTGCCGCCGGTGGAGCCGTTCGTGCCCGAGGTGCCGGTGCTGTGCGTGCCCGAGGTGCCGGTGCTGCTGGTGCTGGTGGTGTTGTTCACGCAGCTGCCGGTCTTGCACACCTGGGTGCTGGTGCAGGCGTGGCCGCAGGAGCCACAGTTGTTCTTGTCGGACTGGGTGTTCGAGCAGGTGCTGCCGCACTGGGTGTTGGGCGCCGCGCACTGGGTCTTGCAGGTGCCGGTGGTGCAGGTCTGGCCCGAGGCGCACTTGTGACCGCAGGTGCCGCAGTTGTTGATGTCGGACTGCGTGTTCACGCAGGTGCCGGAGCACGCCACCTGGGGCGAGTTGCAGGTGGTCACCGGCGCCTTGCACGCGCCCGACTGGCAGGTCTGGCCGGTGGGGCAGGCGTGGCTGCAGGTGCCGCAGTTCTTCACGTCGGTCTGGAGGTTGGTGCAGGTCGACGTGCCGCAGAGCGTGTTCGGGCTGGCGCAGGGCACCTTGCAGACGCCGTTGGTGCAGGTCTGGGCGCCGGTGCAGGTGTGGCCGCAGCTGCCGCAGTTCTGGTTGTCGGTCTGCTTGTTCACGCACGAGCCGGAGCAGTTGGTGAGCGTGCCGCAGCCCGAGGAGCCGGTGGTGCTGGTGCCGGAGGTCGTGCCCGACGTGGTGCCGCTGGTCGTGGTGCCCGAACCGGTGGTGGTGCCGGACGTCGTGCTGCCCGTGGTGCTGGCCACGCACTGGCCGGCGTTGCAGACCTGGCTCGAGGTGCAGGAGTTGCCGCAGGCGCCGCAGTTGGTGTGGCTGGTCTGGAGGTTGATGCAGCTGGTGCCGCAGAGCGAGGTGCCGCCGGTGCAGTTGGTCTGGCAGACGCCCGCGTTGCAGGTCTGGTTGGTGGCGCAGGCGTGGCCGCAGGCGCCGCAGTTCTGGTGGTCACCCTGCTCGTTCACGCAGGTGGTGCCGCAGAGCGTCTGGCCGGTGGTGCAGGTGGTCTTGCAAACGCCGTTGGTGCAGGTCTGGCCGGTGGCGCAGGCGTGGCCGCAGCTGCCGCAGTTCTGGGCGTCGGTCTTGGTGTTCACGCAGCCGCCCTGGCAGCTCACGGTGCCCGTGGCGCAGGTGGCGTTGGTGCAGACGCCGTTCTGGCAGGTCTGGCCGGTGGAGCAGGCGCGGCCGCAGGCGCCGCAGTCATTGCCGTTGGACTTCAGATTGACGCAGGAGCCGCCGCAGTTGGTGTCGCCGGTGGGGCAGCCCGAGGTGCAGATGCCGTTGGAGCAGTTGTTGGGGCTGCAGTCGTTGCCGCAGCTGCCGCAGTTGTGCTGGTCGGTGAGCGTGTTCGAGCAGGAGCCGTTGCAGCTCACCTCGCCGGTGGGGCAGGTGGTGCCGCCCGACTGGCACACGCCGGCGTTGCACACGCCGCTCGCGCAGACCACGCCGCAGGCGCCGCAGTTGGCCGGGTCGCTGGTCTTGTCGGTGCAGCCGCCCGCGCAGTTCGACTGGCCGCTCGGACAGGTGGTGCCCGAGGTGCAGACGCCGGCCTGGCAGGTCTGGTTGCTCGCGCAGCGGTTGCCGCAGGCGCCGCAGTTGGCGTGGTCGGTGTCGGTGTTGGTGCAGGTGGTGCCGCACATCGTGTTCGGCGTGTTGCAGTTGCCGCCGCCGCCGTCCGGGGCGTGGCAGGCGCCGAGCGAGCAGGTGCCGCCCGCGCAGTCGGTGGCGCAGTTGCCGCAGTGGCTGGCGTCGGTCTGGAGGTTCACGCACGCGCCGGAGCAGTTGGTCTGGCCGCTGGGGCAGGTGGTGCCCGCGGTGCAGACGCCGGCCTGGCAGGTCTGGTTGGCGGCGCAGGCGTTGCCGCAGGTGCCGCAGTTGGAGTGGTTGGTGCTGGTGTCCACGCAGGCGGTGCCGCACTGGGTCTTGGGCGAGTTGCAGCCCGAGCTCACGCAGGCGCCGTTGCTGCAGCTCTGGCCGGTGGCGCACTTGTGACCGCAGGCGCCGCAGTTCTGACCGTCGGTCTTGGTGCTGGTGCAGGAGCCGTTGCAGGTGGTCTCACCCGCGGGGCAGCCCGTGCCGCACACGCCGCCAGAGCAGGTCTGGCCGGTGGCGCAGGCGTTGCCGCAGGCACCGCAGTTGTTGGGGTCGGTGCCCAGGGTGACGCAGGCGCCGCTGCACTGGGTCTCGCCGGTGGAGCAGTTCTGGGTGCAGCTGCCCTGGCTGCAGACGTCGCCAGAGGGGCAGGCCGTGTTGCAGCCGCCGCAGTGGGTGGGGTCGGTCTGCTCGTTCACACAGCTGCTGCCGCACTTGGTCTCGCCGGAGGGGCAGGCCGCGGCGCAGGTGCCGTTGTTGCAGACCTGGCCGGTGGCGCAGGCGTGGCCGCAGGAGCCGCAGTTGTGGCCGTCACTCGAGGTGTCGACGCAGGCACCGCTGCAGGCCACGGTTCCGCCCGCGCAGGCGTTGCTGCACGCGCCGTGGCTGCACACCTGGCTCGAGGTGCAGGTCTTGCCGCAGGTGCCGCAGTTGTTCGGATCCGACGAGGTGTCCACGCAGCCCGCGCCGCCGCAGCTCACCTCCGGCGAGGTGCAGTGCTGCACGCAGATGTGGTTCTGACAGGTCTCGCCGGTCGGACAGTCCGAGGTGACGGTACATTGCGTGTTGCCGGTGGTGCCGCCGGTAGATCCGTTGGTGGCCGTGGATCCGCCGGTCGAGCCGTGGCTGCCGTTGCTGCCGGTGGTGATGGCCGCCGTCGTCGAGCCACCGGTGCTGCCCTCGGTGGTGCCGGTGGTCGCGCCCGTGGAGCCGGTGGTGTTGGCCGCCGTGGCGCTGGTGGTTCCGCTTGTTGAGCCTTTGGGGGGCGCGGTGGAGCCGCAGCCAGCAGCGAATGCAACGAGGACAGCGGAAACGAGCAGCGACGACGCGCGCCTGAGCATGAATCCCCCGGTTCGGGAATGCGGCCAGAAAGGTGTTGGTTGGCCGCAATCGTACGAAATTTCGGGGAAACGCATCCAACGCCCCGTTGGGGCACTTGCAGACGAGGGTCGTGAGCGCCATCTGTCGCCGCGCTTCAGGTCCTCGATGTCTGTGGTTCCGCGCCTCTAGTCGCGACGGCGTGCGTTGTCTGACCGAGCTGGTCGGCTTTTCACCTCGAACTTTCTTCTGCACCTCTGTGCAGAGCGAGCGTTGACTGGCCGCCGATCAGCGCGCGACGACCCGCCGCGGACCGCACTAAACTCGGTGGCGGAGGGCGCATGCGCACGCTGGTGTACGGGCTCATCGCGTTCGGTGCAGCGGCGCTCGGCGCTTCGTTGGTGGCCGGAAGCGCGTCGCGGTTACTGCTGGAGATTTTCGGCGGCGCGTCGCTGTTTCTGGGCGTGGCCCTCTTCGGTGCCGAGCGCGCGTTGAAGCAGGCGTTGGCGCGCACCGGCGTGCGAACGCAGCACGTGAACGCGTTGCGCGGCGCGCTCCAGCACGGAACGGATCGCGCACGGGCTGCGCTCCAGGCGCTGCGTGAGGCGGGGCTGCAGGGCGTGGCGGTGGTGCTCGCCGTGGCCGAGACGGGAGGCAGCTTCAACCAGCGCGCCGAGGTGGATCTGGAGCTGGAGATCCGCGTGGCAGGCCGCGAGCCGTACCGCGTGAAGCAGCGCCACCTGGTGCCCACGCCGCGCCTGGAGAAGCTGCGCGTGGGCGAAGCGCTGCAGGTGACGGTGGATCCCGCGATCGCCGAGCGGCTGCTCATCGACTGGAGCTGAGCGCTCACGCGCGACCGACCGCGCCCGCGCGCTTGGGCTTGCGGAGCAGCGCCGTGAGCATGTCCCGGAAGGCGCGCAGCGGCGAGCCGAGCGCGAACGTCGCGTCGGCGCCGGCGAGCAGGGCTTCGAGCGCGTGCTGCTCGTCGCCGAAGGGCAGGAGCACGACCACCTCCGCCTCGGGCGCGATGGCCTTCGCCGTCGCCACCCGCTCCTCGAGCGCGGGCGCGCGCGCGAACTCCACGAACACCAGATCCGCGTGCGATTGCCCCAGGGCCACCAGCTCGGCGTTCAGGTCGGCGAGCACGTCGCGCAGCAGGCTCCCGAGCGCGCCCTCGATGCCGGCGATGGCCACCCGCGGGGACGCGTTCTCACTCATGGGTGAACTCCAGCTCATCGCGTCGGTGGGTGCGCCAGGCCTCTTCGTCGTGCGCGGGATCCGCGGGGCGCTCTTCACCGAACGAGAGGGTGCGTCGCATCGAACCTCCGGCGGACAGCGTTGCCAGAGGTGTGCCGCGACCATTCCGCTCGGGAGGACGCAGGATCTGCTGCGGCACCCGGGCGCAATGCCAGGGTGCCGTGGCGAGATGCCAGAGCTGCGCTCAGTCCTTCTCGTCGCGGCGCTCGCGCTCGCGGCGGTGAATCGTCGAGACGTCGATGCCGAGGATCTCCGCGGCGCGCGTCTTGTTGCCCTCGCAGGAGGCGAGCACCCAGCGGATGTACTCGTCCTCCATCTGCCGCAGCGGCATCAGCCGCTCCCGCGAGAACGACGCCGGCTCCGAAGCGCCCTCGTTCAGCAGCCGCTCCAGCAGCGCCCGGTCGAGCTCCGCCGTCCCGCCGAGCACCACCGCGCGCTCGACCAGATTTTCCAGCTCGCGCACGTTGCCCGGCCAGGTGAGCCCGCCCAGGAGCTGCAGCGCTTCGGAGCCGAGCCGCTCCACCGGGCTGCGCGGGTTGCGCTCGCGCGAGCGCGCCAGGAAGTGCGCGGCCAGTCGAGGAATGTCCTCGCGACGCTCGCGCAGCGACGGCAAGCGGATGGGCACCACGTTCAATCGATAGAAGAGGTCCTGGCGGAAGCTGCCGTCGCGGATCTTCTTCTCCAGATCCTGGTGCGTGGCCGCGACGATGCGCACGTCCACGGTGCGCACCTCGTCGGAGCCCACCGCGCGCACCTCGCCCGTCTCCAGCACGCGCAGGAGCTTGGCCTGGAGCTCGGCGGGCATGTCGCCGATCTCGTCGAGGAAGAGCGTGCCCCCGTGGGCCTCGACGAAGAGCCCGCGCCGCGGCGCGCTGGCGCCCGTGAACGCGCCCTTGAGGTGGCCGAAGAGCTCGCTCTCCAGGAGCGACGCGGGCAGCGCGGTGCAGTTCACGGCCACGAACGGCGCCGACGCCCGCGGTCCCTCGAGGTGCAGCGCCCGCGCTACCAGCTCCTTGCCCGAGCCGCTCTCGCCGCGCAGCAGCACCGGCGCCGCCGAGTGCGCCGCCCGCTCGATGGTCTCGTAGAGCGCGCGCATGGCCTGGCTCGCGCCCACCAGGGCTTGGAGCCCGGAGCGCGCCCGGGCGAGCCGGCGCAGGGTGCGGTTCTCGTCGAGCATCCGCCGGGCCTCGAGCGCGCGCTCGAGCGAGAGCCGGACCTCTTCGAGCCGGAACGGCTTGGTGAAGTAGTGGAACGCCCCGCGGCGCATGGCCTCCACCGCGCTCTCCACCGCGCCGAAGGCGGTCATGATCAGCACCGGCGGCGGCGGGTCGAGCTTGCGCGCGAGCTCCAGGAGGTCGAAGCCGTCCACCTTCTCCATGCGCAGATCGGTGATCACCGCATCGAACACGTCGCGCTCGAGCAGCAGGGCCGCGCCCTCGCCGCCGGTGGCCATGGCCACCTCGTAGCCCAGGTCGCCGAGCTGGTCGGCGAGGAGCCGCGCCATCTCCAGGCTGTCGTCCACCACCAGCACCCGCCTACGCTGCATGCCCGGCCTCCTCGTCGGCCGCTGCGGGCCAGTGCAGGGTCACCGACGTGCCCTGTCCCACGGCGCTCTGCACTTCCAGGTGGCCGCCGTGGTTGCGCACGATCTCCGCGACCATCGTCAGGCCCAGGCCCGTGCCCTGCCCGCGCTTCTTGGTGGTGAAGAACGGGTCGAACACGCGGTGCAGGTTCTCCGCCGGGATCCCCGCGCCCGCGTCGCGCACCCAGAGACATACGCCCGCCGCGCCCTCGGCCGCTGCGCCCAGCGTCACCTTGCTCCCGCGCTCGCTGGCGTCGAGGGCATTGAGGGCGAGGTTGATGAGCACCTGCTGGAGCTGGTCGGGGTCGGCCGAGACGGCGGGCACGCCCTCCTCGACGGCGAGGCCCAGCTCCACGCCGCGCCGCCGGGCCTCGATGCCGAGCAACTCCTCGGCCGCGCGCAGCGCCGGGCCCACCGCGACGCTGCGGGGCGTGGCCGGCTTCACGCGCGCGAAGTCCAGGAGCTGGCGGATGGTGCGCGACACGCGATCGATCTGCTCCACGATCACCTGGATGCTGCCCGCCTGCGAGTGGCCCTCGCCCAGCTTGGAGGCCACGTACTCCGCGCGGCCGCGCACCACGCCCAGCGGCGTGCCGATCTCGTGAGCGATGCCCGCCGCGAGCACGCCCACGGTGGCGAGCTTCTCGGCCTGGATGAGCTGCGCCTGCAGCGCGTGCAGGCTGGAGAGGTCCTCGAGCACGAGCACGATGCGCACTTCCGGATCGCCGCGGTGCAAGGGCACGGCGTGCACGCGGTAGTGCCCCTGACTTCCGAAGAGCGAGAGCGCCTCGCCCAGGAGGCTCTGCACCTGACCCGCAGCGAGCGCGGCCTGCACCAGCGCGTGGAGCCGCGCCAGGCTGGCCTCGTCGGCCTGGGCGAACACGCTTCGCAAGGTGGCACCCGCGGCCGCGCCCGAGCGCTCGCGCAGGACCTTGTTCACCGCCAGCACGGAGCCCGCCTCGGAGAGCGCCACCACCCCGGCCGGGATGTGATCGAGGATGCTCTGGGTGCGCTCGTTCACGCGGGCCAGCTCCTCCACGTGGAGCCGGGTCTGCTTCAACGCCGCGCTCCGCCGCGTGGACGCCGCCACGTAGGCGCCCACCCCAAGCAGCACCGCCACCGCCACCGCCGCCCCGAGCCAGAGCTGCACCACCAATCGATTTTCGTTCTGGCGCACGGACGCCGTCGAGGCGAGCACCACCGCCGACCAGCTCGGGCCGTTCTTCATGGGCACGGGCAGGGAGCCGAGGATCCGCTCCGACGCCGGGAGCCCGAGCCGCGCGGCCTCTGCGCTCGAGAGCACTTCGGTGCCCGGCAGCCCGGCCGCCAGGTTGGTGAACGCCGCAGCGAACCGGGGCACGCCGAGCTGCTCGCGCGAGGCGAAGGCCGCGGCCACCGCGGGCGAGGTGGAGCGCGCGACCTTGAAGTTGGGCCCCAGCACCAGCTGCTCCGTGTCCGCGCGGGAGCCCACCACGCGCAGCCCGGAGAACATGGGCTCGGTGTCCACCAGCACCGCCACCGCGCCCGCGGGACCACCCGGCGAGCCGAAGCGCGAGGCGAAGACCCGCAGCCAGCCGCTCGGCGCGCCGGCGATCATCGAGGACACGGCGATGCGCCCGTCGGCGAGCCCCAGCGCGCGCCCCGCGGTGGCCGCCATCGCCGGACGGAAGGGCACGCTCGAGAACTCCGGCGGCGAGTTGTGATCCGGCAGGTACAGGGCCTCCTGCCCATCGGCGGAGTAGGTGGCCATCACGCGCACGTTGCCCACCGCCTCGAGGATCGCGTGCAGCTCGCGCTCGTGCTCGCGGGCCTGGCCGCCCGAGGCCATGAGCTCGTCGGTGAGGTGGAGCACGTCGCTGAGATCGTCGAGGTCGGCGGAGGCGCTGCGCGCGGCCTCGGTGAGGCCGGCGCGGGTCTCGGTCTCGAGCTGAGCGACCTGCGCGTCGTGCGACCGGGTGACGACCAGACGGGTCCCCAGGCCCACCAGGGCCAACACGCCCAGCATCACCCCGGCCACCCACCACGTGCGCATCGCGTGCTCCAACCCAGGGGTGGCTCCTGCAAGTCCCGGCGCCGGCTGGCTCCCGGCCGCGCCGCGCCCACTTCGAAGCGAACTTTCGATCGAGGGTTTCAGGGGTTCAAGTCAGGCCATGGCGAAATGCGAGGGCGCCGTGGCGAAGTGCCAGGGGGGCCCGACGGAGGTCGTCGACTGCGGGCACACACCCGATGAAGGCACGGCGATTGCTCCCCAGGGTTCCCGCAAGGACTTTGGGAGGTTGTGGGGTGGCCCAGGGCGATGCCGTTTTCCGCGGGAGTGCTGAGGGCGCACGTGCGCTGCCCCCGATGCGGGCGGGAGCTCCGCGACCTGGACGCTCCGTCGCCGCCGGTGGCGCTGGGCGCGCACCTGGCGCTCGCGCACGGCACGGAGGACGACGTGGCCGTTCGCTTCGTCGCGGCCTGGGCCCGGCCCAGCTTCGGCGCGACGTCGGCGGCGGCCGTGGAACCTGTCCCGCCTGCTCGCGGCTGAGGCTGGGTGCGGCGCGGCAAGCCCGAGGACTGAAAGATCTTCGCGGTGGCGGGCTCGCTCTCCCCAGGTCGACCCGGGTTGCCGTGCGCCGCCGTTGGCCGGAACGGCGGCGTGACTCGCGGGGCTGAGCCAGTCGGGGAGGTTCGATGTTGCTGCGCGTGGAGCTCGGGCTGGATCACGAGGGCAAGTGGGTGGCCGAGATGATCGACGTGCCCGGCTGCGTGGGGCACGGCTTCTCCCCGCGCGCGGCCATCGCCGAGGCCCTGGAGCTCGCCGCCGACGCCTACGGGCTCGGGCTGCGCGAGGACCTGCAGTTCGAGTTCAACGCCCGCGGGCACGCACGGCAGGCCGGCGCGCGCGCCAAGCGGCACTGACTGGAGGCGGCCGGCGCGAGCTGCTTGCGAGTTCCCCCGCGTTCTGGTCGTCTTTCGACCATGGCTCCGCGTCGCGCGATCGCGCTCTGCGCCCTGCTGCTGGTGATCGCGCCTCCGGGCGCGCGCGCCGCCGAGCTGCCGGTGATGTGGCCGGTGCCCGCCTTCGACTTCACCGACCAGGACGGCCACCGCTTCACCGATCACGAGCTGCGCGGCAAGGTCTGGATCGGCGACTACATCTATACGACCTGCACCTCGGCCTGCCCCATCCTCACCGCGCACCTGCGCATGCTGCAGCGCAAGCTGGATGGCCACGCGGTGAGCTTCGTGTCGTTCTCGGTGGACCCGGCACACGACACGCCCGCGGCGCTCAAGGCCTACGCCGCCAGGTGGCACGGCGACGAGAGCCGCTGGCGGCTCCTGGCGACCAAGAACGCGGGCGCGCTTCACGCCTTCGCCACCGGCATGCAGACGGAGGTCACCGCCAGCGCCAGCCCCGACGACCCGGTGATGCACTCCGAGCGCTTCGTGCTCATCGACGCCAAGGGCCAGGTCCGCGGCCGCTACGACAGCACCAGCCCGGAGGAGCTCGCCCAGCTCGCCGTGGACGCCGCCGCGCTCGCGGATGCCCAACATGCGCCGAGGTCCGCCGTCGATGCGTCGAAGTCGGGGCGCGAGCTCGCGGACTCGCTGGGCTGCATGGCCTGTCACGCGTCGAGCAAGATCGCGCCGCCGCTGGAGGGGCTGGCAGGCTCGATGGTGGAGCTTCACGACGAGGCGCCCGCAGTCGCCGATGCCGTGTACCTGCGCGAGTCGATCCTGGATCCGTCGGCGAAGGTGGTGTCCGGCTATCTGGCCACCATGCCCAGCTACAAGGATCACCTGACCGACGCGCAGGTCGACGCGCTCGTGGCCTGGCTCACCTCGCTGGGCCACGCGCCCAAGCCGCCGACCGACGCTCGCACCGTGGCGGTGGACCCGGTGTGTCACATGAAGCTCTCCGCCGGCGCGGACACACCGCACGCCACCGTCGACGGCCACGCGTACCACTTCTGCAGCGAGACCTGCCGCCAGGCCTTCCTGCGCGACCCGGCCCGCTACGCCCGCGCCACCGACGGCGGGATCCCGACACGCTGAGCGGACCGCTCGCATTTCTGGAGCCGGGCTTTACTCATGCGGGCCGCGGGAACATTGTTCCGGCCCCGCTCGAGGTGAATCCATGAAGCTGCGCGCGCTCTTCGCCTTCGCCGTGCTGGTCGCGGCCGGCTGCAGCTCTTCGCCGTCGGGTTCGTCTGGCGCCTCGAGCGGCGCGGGCACCAGCACCGGAGCCACGACGTCGACGACCGCGAACAGCGGCACCGCGGGCACGACCTCGACCGGCGGCAACAGCGGAACCAGCACGAGCACGACCAGCACCGGCAGCACCGGCACGGGCAGCACCAGCACAACCAGCACGTCCACGGGCGGCTCGTCGGGCAGCACCGGCCCGTACACCTTCTGGGCCGACGTGGCGCCCATCCTCGAGCAGAACTGCGTGACCTGCCACCGGTCGGGCGCGATCGCGCCGTTCTCGCTGCGCACCTATCAAGACGCCGTGGACAACGCGGCCCAGTTCCCCGAGGCGATGGACCCGACGCTGGCCGCAGCGGCGGGGGTCGACACCATGCCGCCCTGGCCTCCGGACTCCAGCTGCAACACCTACCAGCACGCGCGCTCGCTCACCGACACGCAGCGGACCATCCTCTCCACCTGGGCCACGGGCGGCACGCCCGAAGGCGGCCCGGCCCCCGCGAGCGGAGTGATCGACGTCCCCGACGCGGGCCCTGCGCTCGCGCACGTGGACGCCACGCTGACCATGCCCGGCGCCTACCTGCCGCAACTCTCGCCCGACGACTACCACTGCTTCATCGTCCCCTGGACGGCGAGCACCACCAAGTACGTCACCGGGCTCACCGTCACGCCGGGAAATCCAAAGATCGTGCACCACGTGATCGCCTATGTGGCCGCGCCCGGCGACGCGGCCAAGTACACCGCGCTCGACACCAGCGACGGCGGCACTGCGGGCTACACCTGCTTCGGCGGCGCGGGCGCAGACGACTCCGCGGGCTGGCTGGGCACCTGGGCCCCGGGCGCGGTGGGCGGCGAGTTCCCCGCGGGCACCGGCATCCGGGTGGATCCCGGCTCGGTGATGATCCTCCAGGTGCACTACAACGTGCTCAACGGCCCCGGCGAGACCGACCTCACCTCGGTGGACCTCGAGCTCGCAGACAGCGTGCAGAAGGAGGCCGCGGTGATCCCCGACCTCGATCCCCAGTGGTACTCGGGCAACATGCCCATCCCCGCGGGCCAGGCCGACGTGGTGCACACCTTCACGCTCGATCCCACGCCGTTCATGTCGTACGTGACCAGCGCCATCCCCAACAACACGCCCTTCACCATCTGGTCGGTGGGCGGGCACATGCACCTGCGCGGCGTGGAGACCTCCCTCGACATCCTCCGCAGCGGCAGCAGCAGCAACGACGCGTGCCTGCTCGACATCCCGCACTGGGACTTCCACTGGCAGGGCATGTACACGCTGAATCAGCCCGTGGTCTTCAATCCGGGCGACCAGCTCTCGCTCACCTGCCACTGGAACAACACCGACGCCAACCAGCCGCACTACCCCGACGGCGGCCAGATGCCCGCGCAGAACCTCAACTGGGGCGAGGGCACGCAGGACGAGATGTGCCTTGGCCTCCTCTACGTGACCGCGAACTGAACATGATCGTCCTCATCACCGGCGCGACCGCGGGCTTCGGCGCGGCGCTCGCCCGGCGCTTCGTGCGCGAGGGGCATCGGGTGGTCGCCACCGGCCGCCGCAACGACCGGCTCCAGGCGCTCCGCGACGAGCTGGGCGAGAAGCTCCTCCCCGTGGCCCTCGACGTGCGCGACGCCGCCGCGGTCGATCGCGCGGTGGCCAACCTTCCGGGCACATTCGCCGAAGTGGACGTGCTGGTGAACAACGCCGGCCTCGCCATCGGCCTCGAGCCCGCCCAGCGCGCCGACGGAGCGGCGTGGGACGAGATGGTCGACACCAACGTGAAGGGCGTCCTGCACTGCACCCGCGCGCTCCTGCCGGGAATGGTGCAGCGCGACCGGGGCCACGTGGTGATGCTCGGCTCGGTGGCCGCGGAGTTCCCCTACCCCGGCGGCAACGTGTACGGCGCCACCAAGGCCTTCGTGCACCAGCTCTCGCTCAACCTGCGCGCGGACCTACTCGGGACGAAGGTCCGCGTGACCTGCATCGAGCCCGGGCTCTGCGGCGGCACCGAGTTCTCGAACGTGCGCTTCCGCGGCGACGACCAGAAGGCCGCGGCCGTCTACGCCGGCACCGAGCCGCTGTTGCCCGAGGACATCGCCGAGACCGTGCACTGGGTGGTGAGCCGCCCCGCGCACGTGAACATCAACGTCATTTCGATGATGCCGGTGTGTCAGGCCTTCGGGCCGCTGGCGGTGAAGCGCGGTTAGCGCCTTCGTCGCCGAGCTCCACCAGCGCCGAGAGCACGCAGCGCTCGCCGTTGAGCTCGATCACCGTGGCGAAGCCCGTGGCCACTGCCGCGCGCCCGGAGCGGGTGCGGAGGCGCACCTCGCTCTTTCCCACCGCGCCTTGCTCGGTGATGCGCGCCACCCAGCGCAAGCGCTCCGGCGGGTCGTCCCAGAGGCCAAGCGCGGTGGCCGTCTCGCCGATGAGCGCCTCGCGGGAGAGCTCCAGGAGGCGGCAGAAGACGTCGTTCACGTCGCGGAGCTGCCCGGTGTCGAGCGCGGTGATGCAGAGCGCCACCGGGCTGAAGCGGAACGCCTGCTGGAACCGCGCCTCCGACTCGCGCTGCGCCGAGATGTCCTGCACGGCCCAGAGCACCGCCGGCTGCCCGCAGTGCTGGATCGCTCCGAACGAGGCCAGCACCTCGAGCACGCGACCGCTCGGTGTCCCGACCTTCAGGATGAGGTTGCGCGCCGACGTCCCCGCGGCGATGGCCTCGAGCACCATCCGCTCCTGGGCCGGGTCGCTCAGCACCAGCCCCCGATCGGAGGGGCGCTTGCCCAGCACGTCCTCGCGTCGCAGGGCGTAGAGCTCGCAGAAGCTGGGGTTCACGTCCAGGAGACGCAGGGTCTTGGCGTCGAGCACCGCCATGGCTGCGGGGCCGAGCGCAAAGAGCGCGGCGCGGCTCTCCTCGTTCGCGCGGGCCTCGCGCTCCGCCTGCCGAAACGCGGTCACGTTGCGCAGGAGCGAGACCACCGCGTGCACCTGGCCGCGCGCGTCGCGCACGGGGAGCAAGCTCGCCACCAACTCCACGCGCGGGCCGCCGGGGACATCGCGGACGATCTCCGCGTTGAGGTGTGGCTCGCCGGTGGAGAGCACGTGCTGGAAGCGCCGGCGGAACTCGGGCCGCTGCTCCGGCCGCATGAACGCCTCCAGCGGTCGCCCCAGCGCCGCCGCCTCGGGCACGCCGAAGAGCTGCTCCGTGCCCCGGCTCCACATCTGCACGATGCCGTCGGGCGAGGAGCTGATGAACGCGTCGGGCGTGGCGTCGACGAGCTCCTTGTAGCGCTGGAGCGTGGCCACGTGGTGTTGCTCGTCGGTGATGTCGCGCGAGATGCCCACCACGTGCGACGGCTCGCCCGCGCGATTCACCAACACGCGCCCGCGATCCTGGATGAGCCGCATCGAGCCGTCGGGCCGCACGATGCGCAGCCGCGAGTCGAAGGCCTCCTTCGCCGCGAGCACGCGGTGTGCGTTCGCCTGGAACTCCGCGCGATCGTCGGGGTGCAAGAGGCTCACGTAGCTGGTGAAGCTGGGCTCGTAGGAGTCGGGCAAGCCGTAGAGCCGGTACATGCCCGCGCTCCAGAAGACCTTGCCCGTGGTGAGGTTCCAATCCCAGCTGCCCAGGTTTGCCTGACGCTCGACCTCGTTGAAGAGCGTCTGCGTCCCGGCCGCGGCCACCTCCTGGCACACGAAACCCGCGCCCGGCACCGGCGTCAGCACCACGCTCGCGAGCTCGAAGCCCGCACCCGCGCCCACCTCCACGCGCTCTTCGCCGAGCGACGCCGCCGCTTGCTGGAGCCTCGCGCGGAGCTCGGGGGCGAAGTGCGCGAGCCAGTCGTCCTGTGGCGTTGCCGCGAGGACGGCGGAGGTCCATGGACGGTTCGCAGCCCGGACGCGCCCGTCCATCACCCAGGCCGCAGCCTGCCCCGCAGTCTCGAGCGCGGCCAGCAGGCTCCTCGCCATCCACTCAGCCGATGGTTCCATTCGCACCGCACCTCACCGGAGCGGCCCCCCGCGCTCCAGTCTGCCACGAGGGTTCGGGAAAGCGCCTCTCTCCAGGGAACTTCCACAGATCCGTGCGGGACCCAGCGGGTCCACTCTGGGTTAGGCTGGTCGCGCCTCCATGTCCGAGCACGCCTCGAGCCAGCCCGAAGATCCGCTCATCGGCGCGATCGTGAGCGGCACCTACAAGGTGGTGCGACGGCTGGGCGAGGGCGGCATGGGCCGCGTCTACGAGGCCGAGCACCTCCGCTTGCCCAAGCGCGCAGCCGTGAAAGTCCTCCATCCCGACTGGGCCACGGTGGGCGAGGCCTTCGAGCGATTTCAGCGCGAGGCGGTGATCTCCTCGAGCATCGGCAGCCGGCACATCGTGCAGGTGCACGACCTCGGCCAGCTCGACGATGGCTCACCGTACATGCTGATGGAGTACCTGCAGGGCGAGGATCTGGCGACGGTGCTCGAGCGCCGGAAGCGGCTGCCGCCCGGCGAGGTGCTCGCGCTGATGGAGCAGGCGTGCGCGGGCGTGCACGCGGCGCACCAGAAGGGCGTGATCCACCGCGATCTCAAACCGGCGAACCTCTTCGTGGCCCAGCAGGAGGACGGCGAGCGGGTGGTGAAGGTGCTCGACTTCGGGCTCTCGAAGGTTCGCGGGGCGCGGCGCAGCTCGCTCACGGGCGCGCAGGTGCTGGGCACGCCCGCGTACATGAGCCCGGAGCAGATCCGCACCAGCGCGGAGGTCGACAGCCGCACCGACGTCTACGCGCTGGGGGCCACGCTCTTCGAGCTGCTCACCGGCGCTTTGCCCTTCGACGACCCCAACGTGTCCGTGTTGATGGACATGATCCTCGAACAACCACCGCGGCGCGCCCGCGAGCTGGTGCCCGCGCTCGCCGACGCCATCGACGAGCTGATGGTCCGCGCGCTGGCGAAGGATCCCGCCGAGCGCTTTCAGGACGTCGACGCGTTCTGGGCCGAGGCGAAGTCCGCGCTGCTCGCCTGCGTGCACCAGTCGCCCGCCCGGCTCTCGCCGACGCTGGTGCTCACGGCCGCCGCGCCCGCGGAGCCCAAGACCGAGCTCGAGCTCGACGCGCCCAGCGATCTCCCGGACGCCGACCCTTCGCGGCCGGGCCCGCCCGCCGAGCGGATGCTCTCCACCGAGCTGGAGGCGGCCGCGTTCCGTCCGCGCACCGGGCGCTACCTCGGGCTCGGGGCCGGGTTCATCGCTCTGTGCGCGCTCGTGTACGTGCTCTGGCCGTCGTCGAGTCCGCCCGCGCCGACTCCGGCCGCCGCGCTCGAGCCGGTCCCGGTGCCCACGCCCGCGCCGATCCCCGCCGTGCCCGGGCGCGCGCCCGCCGAGCCGACGCGACCCGCAGTCCGCCCTGCCGCGGCCACGACGCCCGCCGTCGAGACCGCAAAGCAACTTGTGAAGCATCCCGCGCACCACAAGCCGGCGCGAAACGCGACGCAGCTCGTGCCAGCCGATAGTCTGTGATCGAGGAGAACCGATGCCCCGCCGACTCGCGCTGCTACTCGGACTGACCTGCCTCGCCCTGCCCCGGCTCGCGCGCGCCGACGGCGAGGACGAGGCCAAGCGTGCCGAGGCGAAGAAGCTCACCACCGACGGCTCGGCGCTGTACACCAAGGGCGATTACGCCAACGCGCTGAAGGACTTCCAGGCCGCGTACGCCGCGCTGCCCACCAACAAGCTGCTCTTCAACATCGGCGAAGCGCAGCTGCACCTGGGCCACAAGGCCGAGGCCGCCACCGCCTTCAGCCAGTTCCTCGACGGCACCCTCCAGGCCGCCGACATCGCTCCGCAGCGCAAGCTCGCCAAGGAGAAGCTGGCCGAGCTGGTGCAGGGCCTGGCGCGGATCCGCGTCGACGCGGTGCCCAACGACGCGCTGGTGAACCTCGATGGCCAGCTGCTTCCCGAGGGCGGCGCGTTCGTGGTCCCGGGCAAGCACCAGCTCGAGGCGAACAAGCCAGGCTTCAAGCCGCTCACCATGGAGATCAGCGCGCACGGCGCCGAGGACCGCAAGGTGTCCATGCGGCTCGAGGCCGACGTGCCCGCCGCCAGCGCGACCCTCACGCCGCCCGTGGAGAGCACGCCGCCACCGGCGCCCGCGCCTGTCGTCCTGGTGGCGCCTGCACCGCCGCCGGATCACACCGCGTCCTGGGTGCTGATTGGCCTGGGCGCTGCGTCGCTGGCCACGAGCGCCGTCACCGGCGTGCTCGCGGCGAACGACAACGGCAAGCTCGCCAATGCGGTGAACGGCTCGAACCCGCTCACCAACGCGCAGGTGGCGAGCCTGCGGACCTCCGTCCGCACCGAGGCGTGGATCTCGACGGCCACGCTGGGCGCCGGAGCCGTCGCAGCCGGCGTGGGCGCGTTCTTGCTGATGCGGGGCGACAAGTCCGCGGTGGCCACGACCGCGCTCGACGGCCAGCCCGCGCTGGCCCTGAGGTTCTAGCCATGCGTCTCCGGCTCGTGGTGGTGGTGCTCGCAGCAGCCGCGGCAGGCTGCATCTTCTTCGTGGACCCCGACGTGCAGTGCAAGCAGGACTCCGACTGCAAGGGCTCGGGGCAGATCTGCCAGCCGAACCACATCTGCGGCACGCCCAACGGCGATGGCTCCAGCGGCTCGAGCGGCAGCACCGGCAGCGACAGCGGCAGCACCGGCACCGGCAGCACCGGCACCGGCAGCACCACTGGCACCACGACCGGCGACTCGAGCTCGAGCGGAACCACCGGCATCGCCACCGCCGGCCCCATCGGGACCTTCACCAGCATCCCCTTGAGCGGCGACGGCGCGCGCTACGGCCCCGGCGAGATGCGCATCGGCGCGCGCATGTACCTCATCGGCGGCGTGGAGCTGGGCAACGTCTACCCGGTGAACGTGGTGGCGGCGACCCTGCGGCCCGACGCGGGCAGCATCGACTTCGCGGACGTGGGCTCCTCGCTGGTGACCGGCCGGCACCACCCGGTCATCGTGAAGCTCGACCACGACGTGGTGGTCCTGGGCGGCGAGCTCCCCGACGGCGGCGTGGCCGACGACGAGTCCGCGCCGATCCTCGACGGCGGCACCATGGGCCCGTTCACGGTGATCCCCGGCGGGCTCCTGCACGTCCCGCGCTACGGCGCGACGATGGCGCGGCAGAACGGCGTGGTGATCGTCATGGGCGGCGTCTCCAAGACTCCGGACGGCGGCGCAGGCTTCCAGGGAACGGTGGAGTCGGCGGCGCTGGGCGCAGACGGCGGCCTCGGTCCGTTCAACATCACCTTCCCCAGCGACACCACGTACCTCCGCGCCTTCTTCGACGCCACCGCGCTGGGCCAAAGCGCCATCGCCATGGCCGGCGGCGTGAACCACTTCCTGCTCTCGGACAAGTCGATCACCTTGGGCATCCCCTACGCCGACGGCGGCGCGAGCGGCTTTGGCAGCAACACCAACACCACCGTGGGCCACATCGACGGCAAGGTCTTCGCGCGCGGCGGGCGCCTGCACGTCCTGAGCGGGCTCACCGAGCTCCTGGGCAACGTGACGCCGGTGAACGAGGCCTTCGACTACACGCCCGCCAACGGCAACCTCACCACCGCCAGCCAGGCCGACGCGCCGCTGAACGAGCCGCGCGCGGGCTTCGTGGTCGACGAGTACAACGGCGTGCTCTACGTCGTCGGCGGCGTGAGCGGCGACGCGGGCGTGAACAGCGTGAACTACGCGCCCGACGTGGAGATCGCCCCGCTGCCGTAGCCGGAAAACGCCGCGTCCAAGGTGGACAGCCGCGCGCGCATGCGAACGCGCACGTTCGGCGCTAGGGTTCCGCGCTCAACGCATTGGAGAACCGCATGCACTCGCTGCTCCTCGCATTCGTGGCCGCCGCGGCGCTCGCGCCGGGCACCCCCGCGCCCGACGTGTCCGCGCCCAACCAGGACGGCAAGCTGGTGAAGATCAGCGAGCTCAAGGGCAAGCCCGTGCTCGTCTACTTCTACCCGAAGGACGACACCCCGGGCTGCACCAAGGAAGCCTGCACCCTGCGCGACGACTACTCCAAGTTCCAGAAGGCCGGCGCGGTGATCCTCGGCGTCTCGCGCCAGGACGCGAAGAGCCACCAGGAGTTCAAGGCCAAGTACCACCTGCCCTTCGACCTGCTCATCGACGCGGACGGCAAGTTCGCCGCTGCGTTCGGCGTGGACACCATGCCGGTGGTCGGCTTCCACAAGCGCCAGAGCGTGCTCCTCGACGCGCAGGGCAAGGTCATCAAGTTCTTCCCCGACGTGGATCCAGCCTCGCACTCGGCCGAAGTGCTGGCGCTGCTGCAGAAGCAGGCCCAGCCCGCGGCTCAAAAGTAACAATTCATGAGTACCTCCGGCGGCGGAGTGCGAGGACCGCTGCAGCAAGCAGCGGCAGCCCGACGTCGCCGGAGGCCGCGCCACAGCCCGCGCCCGAGCCGCCGGCGGCCTTGTAGAGCCGCCAGAAGTCGTCGATGACCTGCGGCGTGCCGTCCATGGGATTCGAGCAGGGGCCGACGTTGCCCGCGCTGTCGACGGCGCGCACCTGCGCGACGTAGGTGAGCCCGTCGATGAGCAAGCTGCCTGAATCGTCGGGCACGCGCCCGGACGTGACCGTTCCCGCTAGCTCGACCACTGCCGCACCCGGATAGCAGTCGTAGGACGCATAGGTGCCACCGTCGCTCGCGGCCGACGCGGAGATGGCCTCGTCGTCGTCCGTATTCTTGAGCGCGAGCAATACTTCATAATTTGCAATGTCCGAATCGCCGGGACTGGTGAACGCCACCGTGAGGTGCTGGTCGCCGGGACTGACCGCGTCGAGGCGTGGCGCGCCTGGCGCGAGCGCGTCGTAGGCGATGGTCGCCGTGGCCGTGGCGTGCTCCTGCGTGACCGTGCCCGTGTACGCCGTCGTCTGCCAGAACTCGTAGAGGCACACGTTCCAGCCGTAGGAAGCGCCGACGCTGCAGCTCGACTTCGCCAGCGAGCGTGCGTACAGCGTCGCGGTGTTGCCGCTGGTGTCCGTGCTCGTGATCGAGCGCAGGGACACGAGCGAGATGGCGTCGTCGGGCAAGGTCACGGAAGTGTCGTCGGTGGCGGGCGAGGGACAGCTGTTGGTCGTGGCGAAGAGTTGCATCGTCGGCGTGGAGCTGGCGCTGCTCTCCGAAGCGAGCGTGAAGCTCACCACGTCGGAGTTGTTGCTCACGCAGTCCGTGTTGCTCAGCGTGGCCGTTCCCACGCTCACGCTCTGCGCGGACGCGGTGCGGGCGAGCCCGCCGATCAAGACCAGGGCGATCGTTCTCATGTGCTGCTCCTGCGCCCCCGCGGCGCAGGCAAGTAGAAGGTCCGAGTCTGAAGAGCCTGTGAAGCAAGTAGGATGCGGCCATGCGACGGCTCCTCCTGGCGCTCGCCCTCTCGCTCGCGGGCTGCACGCAAACGCCCGCGGGCAGCGACGGCGGACATCTCGATGCGGGGCCGTCGGATGCGGGCGGCGTCGACGCGGGCAATCTCGATGCAGGCCACGTCGACGCTGGGCCCAATGACGCGGGTCCGAACGACGCGGGTCCGAGCGACGCCGGTCCGGAGGACGCTGGATCCGACGCCGGTGCTTCTCTGCCGCTGATCCCGCTTGGCCTCGACGCGTACCGCCAGTGGTCCGACTGGCCGCGCCTGCGCATCGGCATGCGCACGGTGATGCGCAGCACCTTCGATCGCGCAGGCGGCAACGAGGGCGCCGACGCCAGCCACTTCCTCCGCGAGGACAGCGCCGGCCACTTCGTGGCCACCGAGCTCGCCGGCCCGGGCGCGCTGGTGTTCTTCCGCACCAACCACTGGCACGGCAGCCCCTGGCACGAGGTCGTCGACGGAACGGACCAGGTGGTCACCGAGTCGAGCACCGCGAATCCGAATAATCCCGTGGCCGGCTCGGTCTTCCTGCCGCAGAACCTGTTCCCGAATCCGCTCACCTGGACCTGGTCCATCACCCAGGGCGCAGATCTCAACTGGGTGCCCATGCCGTTCACGAGCTCGTTCCAGATTGCCTACGAGCGCACGCACTATGGAACCGGGTATTACATAATCAATACACTACCTGTTGGCGCGGAGAACCTGGTCTCGCCGCTCACGGCCTGGACACCCACGCCGCCCGGCGACGACGTGCTCGCCCTCATCGCCGACGCCGGCACCGACCTCGCGCCCGCGACCGGCGACATCACCTCGAACAGCGGCACGGTGACCATTCCTGCCTCGGGATCGATCGTCCTCGCGGATCTCACGGGGCCTGCGCAGCTTCGCGCCATCAAGCTGACCGCGAACCTCGCCGACGCCACCTCGCTCGAGTCCGTCCACATCCGCATCACCTGGGACAGCCGCTCGCAGCCGAGCGTCGACGCGCCGCTGCCGCTGTTCTTTGGAACCGGCAACTTCTACAACCGCACCGGGCGCGAGTATCTGGTGAAGGCCTTCCCCGTCACAGTGCGCGAGGCGAACTCGCAAGTCGAGCTATCGAGTTACTTCCCCATGCCCTACTTCCATGGCGCGCACGTGGAGCTCGTGGGCGGCGGCACGGCCGTGAGCGGCGTGACCTGGGAGCTGCGCAGCGAGCCGTTGCCGAGCCCGACGCCGATCGTCGGGTACTTCCACGCGACGTACGTCGACCAGGGCACGCCCACTGCGGGACAGGATCTGGTGCTGCTCGACACGAACAACATCGAAGGCAGCGTCGACTGGTGCGGCCAGCTGGTGGGAACCGCGTTCACCTTCAGCGATCAGGCCGTGCTCACCACGCTCGAGGGCGATCCGCGCTTCTTCTTCGACGACAGCCAGAGCCCCCAAGCGCAAGGCACGGGCACCGAAGAATGGGGCGGCGGTGGCGACTACTGGGGCGGCCAGACGATGACGCTCCCGTTCGCAGGTCACCCCACGGGCGCGCCCGATGCCGCGAGCGCGCAGGCCCCGGCGGATCTCGTCGAGTCCGCGTATCGATATCTGCTCGCGGATCTCTTCCCGTTCGGTCGCAACGCGCGCATCCAGCTCGAGCACGGCGGAACCGACCAATCCGTCGAGCACTACCGCACGCTCACCAGCTGGTACGGCTTGCCGGGTGCGTGCCTGGTGCCCGTGGACTCATTGCACGTGAGCGACGTCGTCGATGAGCAGGCTCATAACTATCAATCTCCCAATGCGTCGACGGTGGACACCGTCACCAGCCGCTACGAGTGGGGCGTGGACACGCTCGGCAGCACCACGATCTTTCCGGCCACCACCGACGAAGGCCGTCACACCACGGGCGCGAGCGAATTCACGCTCTCGATCGACTCCGACAACTTCGGGCTCGTGCTGCGCCGCAAGATGGATCAGAGCTTTCCGGATCAGCGCGCCACCGTGGAGATCGCGGATCCCGACGGCGGCGCGTTCGCGTCGGCGGGTGTGTGGCTCAGCCCGGGCTCCAATTCGTGCGTGTACTCGAACCCGCCGGGCGAGCTCGACGCGCCGCTGATCTCGCTCGAGACCTCGAACCGACAATGGCGCGAGGACGAGTTCCTGGTGCCGCAATCGCTGACGCGCGGGCGCTCGGCCGTCCGGGTGCGGCTCACCTTCACGCCCAACGCCCAGCCGCTGCTCCCCGACGCCGGCGCAGCGCCCGCGGCCTGGAGCGAGTTCCGCTACTGGGCCTACGCCTGGAAGCTCCCGACGCTCCCATAGTTGAAGCTTTTCCCGGCCTCGCGCACCCAGGGGCGAAGCCCGCCAATGTCCACGCCGCGCGCCACACCCGAGCCGCTCACTGCCTCGCTCCTCGCGGGCGTCATCGGCGCGACCGTGCTCGGGCTCGGGCTGCGGCTGCTCTGGGTGCTGAAGCTCCATCCGCCTTCGAGCGAAGTCTTCTCGGACATGCAGAGCTACGTCGACCGCGCGCGGCACCTGCTGGCCGGCCGCTACGACTCCGGCGATTGGCTCTATCCGCCGGGGACGTCGGCGCCGCTCGCGCTGTGGATGAAGCTCACCCCGTTCAGCTGGCAGCGCTCGGCCGCGGTGATGCAGGCGGTGCTCGCAGCCGCGGAGATCCCGCTGATCTTCATCGGCGCGCGGCGCTGGTTCGGGAATCGCGTGGCGCTCATGGCCGCGGCGAGCTTCTCGATCTACTACCTGGCCATCGACTACGCGGGGCTGTTCTCGAGCGAGGTCTACCTCACGTTCTGGCTCGTCCTCGCCGTCGCGCTGCTCGATCCGGATCGTCCCGTGCGCATGGCGCTCGCCGGATTGGCGCTCGGCCTCGGCGCGCTCGCGAAGCCGCAAGTGATGCTGCTCGCGCCCATGTGGTTCGGGCTGCTCGCGATGCGACGTCAATGGAACCAAGCCGCGGCGCTCACCGCGGCCTGCGCAGCGGTGGTGTTGCCGGCGAGCATCATCTGCACCCGTGCGACAGGCCACCTCCAGGTGCTCTCATCCACGAGCGGCGTGGTGATGGTGCAGGCCTGGTGCCCGGTCAAAGACGTCGAGGCGCACTCCAGCGCCTGGAGCATGGCGTTCGGGTTGCCCACGGTGTCCACGCGCATCGGCCGCGGCGAGCAGGAAGCGATGTGGGGCCACGCGAGGTACGACGTGCCCTTCACCGACTCGGGCTTCTACATGCGCGAGGGCCTGCGTTGCATCGCCCGCTTCCCCGCGCACGCGCTGCGCACGCTGGCGCTGAACCTCTGGGACACCTTCGGCGGACCGCCGTGGTCCTTCCAGGGTCCGTGGCCCGACGCCGCCACCGACTGGCGCAAGCCCACGCTCTGGTGCAACCAGCTCTTCTCCTGGCTGGTGGTGCCGTTCGCGTTCCTGGGGATGTGGCGCCACCGCCGCGATCGCGGAATGCTCTTCGCCGTGACCCTGCCCGTGGCCTCCTGCATCGTGACCTGCCTGGTGTTCCACGGCGAGCCGCGCTTCCGCGTGCCCTACGACTTCGCGATCCTCGTCGGCGCGTGGATGGGCCTGGCGTCGATGCGGCGCTCGCGCGAGGTCGCGCCGGTGGCCCGGGATGCGCCGGTGACCCAGGTGGAGCGGTCGCCGGACGTCGCCGCGAGGACCTCGGCATGAACACCTTGCTGCTTCGGCTCATGCTCAGCTCGGGGCTTCCCCTGCCGCCGCACCCGCGTCCGCCGCCACCGCCGACGCCGGTCATTGGCCGCTGGGCGGTGATCCTCTTCCAGGACATCGACTTTCGCGGACAAGCGCTGCACTTCAACGACAGCAAGGCAGAGCTCACCTCGGACAACTTCAACGACGCGGCGAGCTCGCTCAAGGTCGTCATCGGCGCGAAGGTGCGCTTCTACGAGGACGCCAACTTCAAGGGCGCGTACTTCACCTTCAACTGCCCGCACCCCATCGGCAACGTGGACCAGGGCTCCTTCTGCGAAGTGAACAATCTGGTTAATGACGTGCAGACCGGCTGGTTGTGCAACTGGCGCCCCGGCGCCGACGAGTGCCAGGGCTGGTGGAACGACCGCATCTCCTCGGTGGAGATCGTGGGGCCGGCCGACGAGCACCAGCCGCCCGGCGTGGTGGACTCGGGGCACAAGCGCTGAGGGGCGTCAGCGCGCGAGGAGCAGCTCCACGTCGCCCTCTTCGAGCGCGGGCAGGAGCAGGTCGGCGTGGCCGTCGCCGTTCACGTCGCCCACGCGCAGCTCCGTGGCGAGGTAGCCCACCGGGTAGACCTGCGGCCGCGTGGTGAAGTGGCCCGCGCCGTCGCCCGAGAAGACCTGCACCGCGCCCTGGAAGTAGTCGATGGCGAGGTCCGGCTTGCCGTCGCCGTCGAAGTCACCGATGGCGGCGAGGTTCGGAGGCTGCTCGAGCGGGATCGCGTCGCCGAGCGTGAAGGTGCCGTCGCCGTTGCCGTGGAAGATGAGCGCCGCGTACAGCGCGCACGACGCCGTCGTGTCCTGGTTGGTGAACATCACCAGATCCAGGTGGCCATCTCCGTCGAAGTCGCCGGTCGCGGCCGTGCCGCCCGGGTAGATCTGTGGCCCTTGCACGAAGCCGCCGTCCGGCTGCGCGAAGGCGATGTGATCGAAGGCCACGTCGGTGGTGCCATCCTCGTTGAAGTCGCCGAGCGCGTACGCGCGCGGCTCGCCCAGCGAGAGCAAGAGGTCGCCGGGACCGGGCAGCGGCGCGCCGAAGCCGCCGTCGCCATGGCCGAGGAGCACCACGCTCACCACGTCGGTGTACGAGCCCACGAGCAGATCGGTGAGGCCGTCGCCGTTGAAGTCGCCGGTCTCGAGGACGAGCGAGGGCGTGGGCACCTGAATCGCCGCCTCGTGCGAGAACGTGCCGTCGCCCGCCCCGAAGAGGAGCGTGAGCTGGGTGCTGAAGGCATCTGCCGTCACCACGTCGAGGTGCCCGTCGCGATCGAAGTCGGCCACGGCCACGTCGTCCACGCCCAGCGCGCGCGTGTGTTGCGAGGGACCGAAGCCGCCGTCGCCAAAGCCGGGGAAGAAGAGGATGCCGCCGTCGTGGGTGAAGGCATCCGATCCCTCGGCCACCACGAGATCCGGGTGACCGTCCTCATTCAAATCGGCCACGGCCACGGCCTCGATGAACGGCGCCGGCCCGACGACCTGGTCGTCGAAGAACACGCCCACGCCCGCATCGCTGTCCACGAACACGCACGCGCCGCTCACGCACGCGCCGCCGTCGCAGCTCGTGCCGCAGTTGCCGCAGTGGTTCGGATCCGAGTCGAGGAGCACGCAGTCCGCGCCGCACGCCGAGCTGCCCGGGCCGCACGCGCACTGGGTGGTGCACGTGCCCGGCAGGTAGCACTCGCACGCGCCGTTGATGCAGTGCTGGTACGCGTTGCACGCGTTGCCGCACGCGCCGCAGTTCTCGTGGTCGCCGCTGGTGTCCACGCAGGTGCCGTTGCAGACCGTGCCGTAGCAGAACTGGCACGACGCACCGCCGCCGCCGCTGGTCGACGTGGTGCTCGGGAAGCCCCAGTTCGGCGTCACGCAGGTGTAGCCCGCGGCGCAGTGGGTGCTGTCGGTGCAGGCGTTGTCGCAGCTGTACTGGCCGCCGGTGGTCGTGCCCGAGCCGGTCGTTCCGGTCCCGGTGCCGGTGCCCGTACTCGTATTGCCGCCGCCGCCCGTGCTCGTGTTGCCGCCCGCGGTGTTGCAGCCGCCGCCCGTGTAGATGCACCGGCCCTGCTCGCATGTAACGGTTTCGTTACACTGCGGCTGGCAGACGTTGCCGCAGGCGCCGCAGTTGTTGGTGTCGCTGGTGAGGTCGACGCAGGTGCCGCCGCAGTCGGCGAGCGGGCAGGCGCAGTTGTTTCCGGTGCTGCTCCCCGACGACGCGTTGGAGTTGGTGGAGCCGGATCCGGCGGTGGTGCTGCCCTGGGTGGTGGTCCCGGAGCCGCTGGTGCCCTGGGTGGTCGCAGTCGACGACGCGCCACTGCTCGCCCCGCTCGAGGACGACCCCGGCGAGTTGAAGCAGCCCGCCAGCAACAGCACGCCCAGCCACGCGACCCGACGCTCGTTCATGTGCCCGCTTCCGGTGTGGTGGGTTGGGTGCCCCGGTGGAGGAGAAAGCTTCTCATTATTTCTGTCGGCGCTTGAACCCTCTGCGGGCTTGACCTATCCAGGGCGTCCCTTGAATCCCGCCCCGCCCGCGACGCAGGTCCCCACAAGCGCGCCCCCGAGCGCGCCGGCGACCGTGGTCCACGAGTGGGATCCGCCGCGCTGGCTCTTGCCCGCAGTGATCGCCGTGGGCGGCCTGGTGCGCTTCTGGTTCGTGCTCTCGGCGCACCCGCCGATGGAGTTCCAGTACTCCGACATGCAGGCCTACGTGGATCGCGCCATTCACATGGCCGATCCGCGCTTCGAGTCCGGGCCCATGGACTGGTTCTTCCCCAGCGGCACGGCGGCGTTCCTCTCCATCTGGGTGAAGCTCGCGGGCCGCACCACCGGGCTGCAGCTCGCGGCGATCTGGCAAGCGGTGGAGGCCACGCTCGCGTTGCCCCTGCTGTACCTGGGCACGCGGCGCCACTTCTCGCGCGGCGTGGCCACGGTGGCGGTGATCCTGCTCGCCACGCACTACCTGGCCATCGAGTTCAGCTCGTTCTTCATGAGCGAGCCCGGGCTGTCGTTCTACTTGATCGTCTCCTTCGCGCTGCTCGAGCCCAAGAAGCCGCTGTGGATCCTGGCGTCGGGGCTGATGCTTGGAATCGCGAGCTGGCACAAGACGCAGGCCATCCTGCTCCTGCCGCTGTGGTGTCTGCCGCTGCTCAAGCGCCGCGACTGGCTCAACATCGCGCTGATGGGCGCGGGCGCGATGGTGGTGCTCTTGCCGGTGTCGGCGTACGCGTCGGCGCGCACGAACCGGCCGGTGTTCGTCTCCTCGAACGGCGGGCAGAACTTCGCCATCGGCCAGTGCCCGGTGAGCTGGACGACCTTCACCGATCCGCGCACCAACACCAGCATGGGCTTCAGCCTGCCCGCGTTCGGCCAGCGCAAGTCGCACGGCTGGCAGGAGGCGGGCTGGCCCGAGGCGAAGTACACCGAGCCGTTCTGGAACTCGGGCTACTACATGCGCGAGGGCTGGAACTGCGTGAAGCAGTACCCGATGCACGCGCTGCGGATGATCTTCATCCACATCACCGACGACTTCGCCGGCTTGCCGGGCGCGATGATCGTTCCCTGGCCGGGCGGCTTCACCAAGTTCCGGACGCCGTGCGTGGCGAGCAACTTGTACTTCTCGCTGCTCATCACGCCGCTCGCGCTCTTCGGGCTCTGGGTGAACCGGCGCAGCGTGGGGATGTGGTTCTGCTTCGGCGCGCCGCTGCTGGCCCTGCTGGCGACGACGGTCCTCTTCCACGGCGACCCGCGCTTCCGCGCGCCGTGGGATCCGTTCTTCTTCATCGCCGCCGCGGCCGCGCTGGAGTGGATCTGGAAGTGGCGCCAGCTCCGACGCGCGCCGGTCGCCGCGCCCGCGCCGAGCTTGCCGCCGACGGTGGTCGTGGGTGGTGCGGCCGCGCCGCCCGCCGATGCGCCGCTCCCCAGCTGACCGGGCGATCGTAAAGAAAATGTGAAGCTCTCGAAGCCAGCGGGGCACCAAGCCCTGCCTCGTGGTCTCGGCTTTTCTCGCGTGCTATGAGGCCCGGGCCTCCCGGATTGGACCTTGCTCGAGGACGCGCCGGTGGTCGCACCATTGAGACTGATCCCGGCCACCGAGCCCGCCGCGGCGCCCGCGCCCCCTGACGCGCCCGTCGACCAACGACCGCTGCCGCTCAAGCGCCCCGTGCACATCGCGCTGGGGCTCGTGGCGCCCGCGGCGCTGCTGGTGCTGAACATGGTGCGCGCGGCGCCGCTCACCATCGACGACAGCTACATCTCCTTCCGCTACGCGCGAAACCTCGCCCATGGCCTGGGGCTCGTCTACAACGCGGGCGAGCGCATCGAGGGCTACACCAACTTCCTCTGGACGCTGCTCATGGCCGCGGCGATCAAGCTCGGCCTCGATCCGGTGGTCACCGCCAAGCTGCTCGGGGGCGCGGCGGCGCTGGGCGCGCTCGTCGTCGTGTGGCGGTTGTCGGAGCGGCTCCTGCCGTTCCGCTGGGCGCCGGCGATGGCCACGTGGCTCCTGGCGTCGAGCATGGGCTTCGCGGGCTACGCGGTGCTCGGCCTGGAGACGCTGCTCTTCACCTTCCTGTTGCTGCTCGGGCTCTGGCTGCTCGCGCGCGAGCTCGACGCGCCCGAGCGCTTTCCGCTCTCGGGCATCGCCTATGCGCTCGCCGGCCTGACGCGACCGGAGGCGCCGCTCTTCCTCGGCATGGCCATGCTGCTCCTGGGCAAGCGGATGCTCGCCCGGCAGAACCTCATCCGCGCGGCGATCTTCGCGGGCGTGGTGGGCGCGCACCTGCTCTGGCGGCACAGCTACTACGGCGCCTGGCTGCCCAATACGTTTAGCGCCAAGACCGGCGATCTCCACGACCAGTCGATTCGCGGCGTGGAGTACGTGCTGGGCTGGGTGGACAAGGCCGGCGCGGTGTTCTGGTTCGCGCTGCTCGGCGCGACGCTCGCCGTGGCCAAGCGAAACTGGCTCGCGCTCACCGCGGGCGCGACGGCGCTGGCCACGGTCATCTACGTGATCGTCGTGGGCGGCGACTGGATGCCGGTGTTCCGCTTCCTGGTGCCCTTCGAGCCGTTCGCGTTCCTGCTGGTGGACTACGGGCTGCGGAGCGCGTTCGAGTCGCGGAGCCGCGCGGTGCTGGTGGCGCTCACGCTCTTCTGCGTGGGGACCGGCTTGGCGCGCGAGCGCGTCGATCGCGAGCAGACGCTGGAGATCCTCTCCACCAAGCACGACTGGGATCAGGCCGCGGGCTCGCTGGTGAGCTGGTTCGAGCAGACCAACCGGCCGGGCACGGTGGCCATCGGCGACATCGGCTATGTGGGCTGGGCCACCGACTACCCCGTCCTCGACATCCTCGGCCTGGTGGATCCGGTGATCGCCCGGCTGCCCGGCGGAATGTTCGTGAAACAAGGACCGCAGTATCTGGATTACTTCTTCACGCGCATGCCGGAGTACTTCATCTTGATCTCCTCCATGGGCGACTGCGACCACCCGTTCCACCCCGCCATCGCCGCGGTGTACCGCGACCCGCAAGGGCGGCTGAAGGCGAACTACCAGGTGGTGCAACGCCTGCCGCTGGGAACCGGCGGGCTGGGCTGGTGCGTGTACGCGCGCAAGGAGCAGCCGTGAGCTCCGAGACGCCGCGTCCTCAGAACCCTGGAGAGCCCGAGCCCGCTTCGACGCCGGCCGTGGAGACGCCCGCGCCGAACGTGGTCGCGAACGTGGTCGCCCCGGAGCCGGCTGCGCCCGTTGCTCCGGCCATCGCGCCAGCGCCGGACAAGCTCCAGCGCGCGATGTGGTGGATCTTCGCGATTGGCACCGTGGTGCGGGTGGTGTTCGTGCTCACGGTGCACCGTCCGATCGACTTCGACTACTCGGACATGCACAGCTACATCGACCGCGCGCGCGAGATGGCCACGCCCGGTCAGTATCCGAGCATCTACGACTGGTACTACCCGAGCGGCTCGGCGTTCTTCATTCACCTCTGGCTGCGGCTGTTCGGGATGAAGATCGGCTGGCTGGCCGCCGGCGTGGCCCAGGCGCTCTACTCCAGCGCGGAGATCCCGCTCATCTACTTCGCCACCAAGCGCTTCTTCTCGAAGCCGGTGGCCTTCGGCGCGGCGCTGCTCTTCGCTACACACTATCTATCGATTGGCTACGCCGGGTTCTTCATGTCGGAGAACTACCTGGCGATTGGGCTCATCGGGGCGTGCGCGCTCTTCGTGCCCGAGAAGCCGCTGCGGCTGCTGGGCGCGGGCCTCCTGCTCGGCCTGGCAGCGTGGGCCAAGAGCCAGGCGGTGCTGCTCGCGCCGATGTGGAGCCTGGTGCTCTGGCGGCGCGGCCAGCGGCTTTCTGCCGTGCTGCTCACCGCGGGGACCTTGGCCGTCGTGGTGCCGATCTCGATCTACGTCTCGGTGCTCAACCACCAACCTACTTTCATTTCGTACAACGGCGGTCAGACCTTCGCGCTCGCGCACTGTCCGATTCGCGAGATCTCCTACAACGACCCGGTGGGCCACACGGGCGCGATGTTCACGCTGCCGGTGCAGAACCAGCGCTTCGAGCGCGGCGACGTGGAGGCGAGCTGGGGCAACGCGGCGTACCACGAGCCCTTCGTGCACTCGAACTTCTACATGCGCGAGGGTTTCAAGTGCATTCAACGGTATCCCTTGCACTATCTCAGAATGATTTTTTACCACGTGGCCGACACCTTCTGCGGCCCGCCGTGGTCCATCACCATGCCCTGGCCGGACTCGCACACGCACTTCCGCTACTTCTCGCTCGTGTCGAACCTGTTCGTGTGCCTGGTCTGCTTCCCGCTGGCGCTCTGGGGCTTGAAGCAGCGCTGGCGCGAGATGGCGATGTGGGTCTACTTCGTGCTTCCGCTCTCGTCGGTGCTGATCACGGCCGTGCTCTTCCACGGCGACTCGCGGTTCCGGTGCCCGTACGACTTCGGCATCTTCATCGCCGCGTGCGCGGCCATCGAGGTCTGGTGGAAGCGCCGCCACGCGTCCGGACCGCCGCCAACCGCCGCGACGCCATCCGCGTGACGCGAGCCGTCGGGCGCGCGAGCCAGGTTGGTCATGACGTCCGCGCGAAGGGCTGAGACGCACAGCCAAGGTGCACGCGCGCTTGCCACGCGGGCGAGGCGCTTGGTCCATTTGGCTGACGAGCATGCACGCTTGGGCGATCCAGCTCGTGCTTCTGGCCGATCCGCATGTACCGAAGGTTGGCTGCTGCGCCCATTTGGCCGTGACGCCAGCGCTCGGTGTCGGCGTCCACGCCACGCCGGCCGACCGAGGAACCCGAAGTGCAGGCTCGTGCGCCAGATCGGATGGGCAGCCAGCCCGAAGTGAATGTCGGTCCGCCAAATGGGCTGGCCGGCCAGCCCAAAGTGAATGCCGGTCCGCCAAATGGGCTGGCGAGCAAACAAAGCGTGCATTCCAGCGACGCCAGCTTGGAGCGCAGGCATGCACAATTCTCAAGCTCGCATGCCCTCTTGGCGGACGCGTCAGCCGCGTGGGCTGTTGGGTGCTAGAGACACCGCCGCCGGCGACCACGACCGGGAACCTCCCGGGCGCAGCGCCGGCGGCATGAACCACGGCTTCTTCAGCGCGACTTGCTCGGCTTGAACGTGAGGGCCCGGACGAGCTGGGCGGCGCGGCGGCCGGCCTCGGACTTGCCCATCGGGTCGAGCTCGGCGGCGCGCTTGAGGTCCGCGAAGCCCTCGGCGTCGCCCTGCTTGCGGCGCAGCTCGCCCCGGTGACTGAGCGCCACCACGTGCTTGGGGTTGCGCTTCAAGGCCTCGGTGTAGGCGGCGATGGCCTCGGGGAACTTCTCCTCGGCCTGGAGCGCCGTGCCCACCAGGGCGTGCGCGTCGGCGTCGTTGGGGTTCACGCTGGCCAGGCACTCGAAGATGCGGCGGGCCTCTTCGAAGTGCTTCGCCGACATCTGGTAGGCGCCCAGCTGCATGTACCGCGTGGCCTGCTCTTCGGTGAGGCCCTCAACCTGGGCCCAGGTCATCTTGCCTTCGAGGAACTTCATCACGTTCTCGGCGACGATCATGGCGTGCTCCGGTATTTGTAAGTGTTTATGGATCTTGGTTAGCGGAGGTTGTTGATGACCGACATCTTGGTGTCGTGCTCGGTCTTCTCGAAGTTGGTGGCCATCGTCTGAAGCTCCTGCATCGCGCTCATCGCCTGCTGGAGCTGCATCTGGACACCCGTTTCGCTCTGCTGAGGAATCGCGTTGCCATTCGCGTCCTTCTTGCCCTGATTGGCGTTGTTCGTGTTCTCGATGTTCACGAGCTGGCCGGTGAGGTTCTGCACATCGTGCTCCTTCTTCTCCTCGAGCTTCATGAGGATGGCGAGCACCTTGTCCTCGGGCGTCATGCTGGGATCGTTGAGGATGGCGTTGATGTCGGAGTTGATCTGGCTATCGGTCGCATCGCTGCCGCCCGCGCTCGGGTTGCTGCTGGTCTGGCTCGTGCCGGACGACGCGTTGGAGCCGCCAGCCTGCGTGGTCGTGGTCGAACCGCCACTGGCCGAAGGCGTCGAGTCGGAGTTGGCCGCCGGGCTGGCCTTCACCTGCGCGAGCGCCGCCGCCACATCACCCTTCCCGAGCAGGCCGTCCATCTTGCCGCCGTACTGCGCGGTCTCGGCCTCGTTGAAGTAGGCCGGGTTGTCGAGCATGAACTTCGCGGCGGCCTTGACGTCGGCGGGCGCCCCCGGGTTGTTGAGGATGGCCTGGAGGTCGTTGCGGCCGATGAGCCCGTCCGGAGCGCCGACGCCCGCGGCGGTATCGAACAGCGAGAAGTTGTCGCTGATGGTCTGCAGCGCCTGCTGGTAGGTCTCACCGGAGGTGTTCACGTCGCCGTTGGCCACCGACGGGGGAACCACGCCGGTGTTGCCGCTGGTCGAAGGCGTCGAACCCGAGGTGCTCGTCGCCGACGTCGCCGGGTGCCGGGTCAGCTCCTCGTCGAGCTGCGACATCGTGAAGACGTGCGACGTGCAGTGGCCACCGATGAAGCCTTCGTTGCTGTCGAAGATCGAGCCCGTCTTGCCGAACTCAGAAGAGAGCTTCTCATCGTTGAACAGGGCCGTGCACGCATCGCGCACGTTCTGGGGCAGCTTGGGGTTGCTCGCCGCATCGGCCAGCTCGCCGGAGGTGATCTTGCCGTCGCCGTTGGTGTCGATGGCCGCGTAGTTGTCGCGGATGGTCTGCAGCACCGTGTGGTCGTCCATCTGGGTCGGCGGGGTGGGCAGGTCCGTCTTGGCCGGCGACGCGTAGCCCGGGGTCGGCGGCGCCGAAGGACTCGACGCGTCGGTGCTGGCGCTCTTCGACTTCCCGTTGAGGATGTCGTTCGCCCCGTGCATCGCGCAGGCGAGGTCGCCGGTGAAGAACGCCGCGCCCAGCTCGATGGCGCCGGTGATCTTCGGATCCAGCCCCACCGCGTTGGCGATGAGCTCGATGCCGCTGGCGATGGGGTCGGGAATGCCGCCCGCCTCGCCCGCCACCTCGCCCACAAGGCCCGTCACCGCACTGCCGATACCCGAAAGCAAATCACTCATGACCGTCTCTCCGTGTGTGCGCCGCATGGGCGCGGTTGATGTGACGGAGAGCGGTATTGCAGCGGCAATGCCAACACCCTTTCCCAAGCAAGCACGGCAGCTTGCGCGTTTTGGCGCCGTCGGCCGGCCGGGGGGTGTCCGCGGCGCGATCGCGAGGTGATCGCGGCGCGGACAGGCATAAACGAAGGGCGCCGGACCTCTCGGTCGCAGCGCCCCACGGGTTCCACGAGCTTCGCGGCGGCTACTTCTTGCCGCGCTTGCCCTTGCGCAGGCCCTTCTTGCGGCGAACGCGCTTCCGCTTGATTGCCTGCCGGCGGACCTTGCTGCGGTTCTTCGACTTCCTCTTGCTTCGGTTCGAGACCGTCTTGCCTGCCATGTGCTTGCTCCGTGGCAAAGGATGCTGCCTGTCGTGCATGCGAATCCTACGATGCGCGCGGGCCCGCGCCCAGAATTTGTCTCGCGTGCACGCGTGTTATCGCGACGTGCCAAACACCAAGCTCACCGTCCTGCTCATCGAAGATGACCCCGACGTCCAGGACGCCACCCGCATGCTCCTCGAGGACCAGGGCTACGCGGTGATCGCCCTCACCGAGGCCGATGCTGCGCTCGAGGCCGTGGTCAACGTCGGCCCGTGCGTGGTGCTGCTCGATCTCTCGCTCGCGGCGGATCCGCAGGTGTTCATCCGCGCGCTCCGGTCCACGCCGAACTTCAGCGGCCGGGTGCTGCTGTTCTCGGCGGGCGATCGGCTGGCAGAGCGGGCGCGCGAGGTGGGCGCCGACGGCGTGGTGGCCAAGCCCTTCGACGCCGACAAGCTCCTTCGAGAGCTCGAGCGCCGCGCAGCCGAGCTGACGTTCAGCGAGGCGGGGTCATCCGCACCAGCGCCGTGAAGAGCTGGTCTTCCGTGTAGAGCCGGCGCGCCCGGGCGCCCGGCCGCACGCTCGCGGGCGGCTTCTCAAGCCACGACTGCACCTTCACCAGCCCGCGGTGCGCGAAGGGCGAGAGGACCTCGTCCGGCGCCTCGGCCAGGTAGCGGCGCACCATCGGCCCGACCTTCTTCATGAAGCGCGGGCCCATGCGCGCGTGCCGCCGCCCGGCGTGCAAGGTGCCGTTGAAGCGCGTGGAGCAGTGGTACAGCTCGTGGATCACGCTCCCCACCCGCTGCTCCGGCGTGCAGCCGCGGAACCAGAGCGGCCGCAGCGTGACCACATAGAGGATCTCCCGACCTTTGATGCGCAGCCGCGGCTTCTCCCGCCTGCCGTCGCGCGAGAACCGCGTGTGCGTGCCCGGGAAGCGCTGCGGCCGAACCGTGGCGTGACTGGCGCGGCGCGCCTCGCCCGCGACGACGAGGATTCCGGACGCGCGCACGTGCCCAAGCTGCGGGACGCGCCGGGCGATGTCGCGGATCAGCGCCATCAGCGCGGGCGTGAGGCTCGGTCGCTTCTGCGATTTCCGCTTCACGCCGCGACGCTAACCCACAATCGCTCGTTTGACGGCCCCAAACACGCGCCTCTATAACCTGCCGCTCCGTCGGGAGATTTGGATGCGTGTGTCCCTCGTCATCGCGCTCGGCGCCGCGCTCGTCGGCTGCAGCGGCGGCAGCAACGGCCCCACCGACGCAGGCAAGCCCGACGCCGGCGATCCGGTGAAGGTCTTCGGCCTCGACGTGGGCGACTGCTACGAGCTCTCGTCGACGGACCAGGTGTCCACGCCGCCCTCGCTCGGCGCGGCCATCGAGAGCGACTCCACCAACACCATCTGGTACCTGCCCGATGGCGGCTCCACGAACGTGAGCGCGCGCACCCTGGTCTACCGCCAGACGGGCTCGGTGAAGATGACCGACTACCTCTACGTGGACGAGAAGAACGTGCTCCTGCTCAAGCGCGACGTGGCCGGCGCGGAGCAGACCGAGTACCACCCGGGCCTGGTGGTCGCGCGCGTGCCGCTCAAGGCGAACGACCACCTCGACCAGAACGACGGCGGCATCCGCCAGTTCGGCGGCGACGGCGGCACCGACCTCACCGGCGAGACCTTCACGTTCGACGTGACCGAGGGAACCCTCACCACGCCCGGCAACCCCGCGGGCGCCGACGCCTTCACCTACAACTACTCGAACGGCCCCGACCGCCTGGCGAGCTGGAGCTTCGTGGCCGGCACCGGCACCGTGGAGCTCTCGCTGCAGCTCCCCGGCGACCAGGCCTTCCCCGTCTACAAGCTGCAGAACACGCGTCAGCTCGCCGCCGGCGACCAGACCTGCGGCTCGGCCCAGCCCTAACGCTTCTGGAGGAACACCATGCGTCGTCTCCTCGTCCTCGTCGTGTGTGCGCTCGCCGGTTGCGCCAGCGCTCCCGAGCAGAACGGAGCGCCCGCGCCACTCGCCGTGCAGGTGGACAGCAAGAAGGCCGAGGTCTCCAAGCAGACGCTGACCGAAGCGACCGTCACCGTTGACGCCGACGCGATCGCGCCCGGCCCCGGCGTGACGGCCACCGGCGCGCACTGGGAGCTGGTGTTCGACGGCAACGTCATCGCCACCGGTGACGAGAAGCTCGGCGTGCCCCTCTCCGCGACCGAGCCGACCGCGCTGCAAATCGTCGGAGGCGGCTCGGTGGCCAAGGACGCCAAGGGCGTGCAGGCGCTCGCCGATCACCGCGGCGGCTTCCCCATCGCGCTGCGCGGGACCATCGACTTCACCGGGCCGAACGGCGCCACGGGCAAGACCGAGTTCGCGAAGGCGACGAACCTGCGCGAGCCGCGCATGCCCACCGTCGTCGCCGACGTGGGCGCCTCGCACTACGACGACGGCCACGTGAACCTGGGCTTCAACCTGGGCATCGACAATCCCAATCCGTTCCCGGTCGACGTCGTCGGCTTCACCTACTCCATCTCCATCAACGGCCAGCCCGTGGTGAAGGACGGCTCCGCGGGCAACCAGGTGCAGGTGCCGGGCTCGTCGAAGAAGGTGTTCGAGGTGAGCGAGCAGCTCGACCCCACCAACTTCAAAGACCTCGACCACATCTACAAGACCAACTCCATGAGCTACCACCTGGTGGGCGTGCTCGACGTGGGCCTGGCCAAGTTCGACGTGGACATGGGCTCGCCCATCAACTTCACCCGCTGAGGCGCGCATGCGATTCGCGAAGATCTTCGTCCTCGTCGCGCTGGCGCTGACGGGGTGTCCCAAGTCGACCGAGGGCGGCGGCTCGGCACCTCCGACGGCACCCGCGGGAATCAAGATCGGCCTGGTGAGCGACGTCGGCGGCCGCGGCGACCAGAGCTTCAACGACTCGGCGCTGCGCGGCCTGGAGACCTGGGCAGGCGGCGTGGCGTATTCACCTTCTGGTTACAATCCCGTCGTCGACGCCGACTTCCAATCGTCGATTCCCGACGACGTGAAGAAGGTGGGCGCGCTGCCGCACCTGGGCGTGACCCCGCTGGTGTTCCAGGCCAAGAGCCAGGAGGACTACGAGCCCAGCTTGCAGCTCTCCGTCGAGAGCGGCGCGCAGCTGACGGTCGGCGTGGGCTTCATGCTGGAGAAGTCGCTGCACGCGGTCGCGCTGCGCGACGCGAACGCGCGCTTCCTGCTCATCGACTCGCCCGTGCTCGATGAGAAGAACGCGCCCATCGTGCTGCCCAACGTCGCGACGATCACCTTCCGCGAGCAGGAGGGCAGCTACCTCGTCGGCGTGCTGGCCGCGCTCGCGAGCAAGACCGGCAAGGTCGGCTTCGTGGGCGGGATGGAGATGCCGCTCATCAAGAAGTTCGAGGCGGGCTTCAAGGCCGGCGTGCGCGCCACCAAGCCCGACGCGGTGATCCTCACCGCGTACACCGGCAGCTTCGACAACCCCAACGCCGGCAAGCAGACCACCCAAGACCTGCTCGGCAAGGGCGCGGACGTGATCTTCCACGCCGCGGGATCCGACGGCCTGGGCGTGATCAACGCAGTGAAGGAAGCGCGCGCCGCGGGCAAGAACGTGTTCGCGGTGGGCGTGGACTCCGACCAGAGCCACCTCGCGCCCGATGCGGTGCTCACCTCGATGGTCAAGCACGTGGACCTCGCCGTGTACCGCGAGATCGAGCGCGTGAAACAAAATGGTTTCAAAGCCGGCGACGAGCAGTGGGGCCTGAAGGAGGGCGGCGTGGGCCTGGCGCCGATTCGCGTGGACCTGCCCGGCAAGGACGCGCTGCTCGCTGCCGTCGAGGCCGCGCGCGCGAAGATCATCGCCGGGCAGATCGTGGTCCCCGCGACGCTCGCCGAGCTCGACGCCAAGCACTGATGGCCGACAACCCCGCGCTCGAGCTGAGCCACATCAGCAAGCGCTTCGGCGCCCTGGCCGCGCTCGACGACGTGAGCCTCGCCGTGCAGCCCGGCGAGATCCTCGCGCTGGTGGGCGAGAACGGCGCGGGCAAGTCGACGCTGATGAACGTGGCCTACGGCCTCTACCGCGCCGACGCCGGCGAGATCCGGATCCGCGGTGAGGTCGTGCATCCGCGCTCACCCGCCGACGCCATCGCGCGCGGCGTGGGCATGGTGCACCAGCACTTCCAGCTCGTGCCGCCGCTGACCGTCGCCGAGAACGTGGTGCTCGGCCGCGAGCCCACGCGCGGGCTGCAGCTCGATCACCGCGCCGCCGAAGAGGCCGTGGCGAAGACGGCGCGCGAGCTTGGCTTCCAGCTCGATCCGACCGCGAAGGTGGCGAGCCTGAGCGTCGGCGCGCAGCAACGCGTGGAGATCGTGAAGGCGCTCTTTCGCGGCGCGAAGATTCTGATTCTCGATGAGCCGACGGCCGTGCTCACGCCACAAGAGGCGAACGAGCTCTACGCGATCGCGCGCAAGCTGCGCGACCAGGGCCAGAGCGTGCTCTTCATCTCCCACAAGCTCTCCGAGGTGCTCGCCGTCGCGGATCGCGTGGCCGTGATGGCGCGCGGAAGAATGGTCGACGTGGTGAACGCGCGCGAGGCCACGGCCGAGGCGCTCACCGCCAAGATGATCACCGCAGGTCCCGACGCGCTGAAGCCGGTGCATCGCGAGCCCGCGCAGCCCGGCGCGGTGCGGCTCGCGCTCGCGAACGTCGAGTCGAGCGGATCCGATGGACTTCGCGGCGTGTCACTGCAGCTGCGCGCGGGCGAGATTCTCGGGATCGCGGGCGTCGCGGGAAATGGCCAGAGCGCGCTCGCCGAGGTCGCGACCGGGCTGACCGAAGCGAGCGCGGGCAAGCTCGAGGTCGATGGCGTGGCGGTGCCGAAGCCATCGCCGGCGAAGCTGCGCGAGCTGGGCGTGGCGCACGTGCCGGAGGATCGCCAGAAGCGCGGGCTCGCGTTGGATCTCACGGTCGCCGAGAACGCCGCGCTCGGACGCCAGACGCGGCCGCCCTTCGCGCGGGGAATTCGAATCGACGCCGCAGGACGCGACGCCTTCGCGCGGACGCTCATCGCCGAGTACGACGTGCGTCCGCCGGATCCGCAGCTCCGCGCGCGCGATCTCTCCGGCGGAAATCAGCAGAAGGTGATCCTGGGTCGCGAGCTCGCAGGGCAGCCCAAGGTCGTCATCGCCGTGCAGCCCACGCGCGGGCTCGATGTCGGCGCAATCGCGAACGTGCATCGTCACCTCGTCGCCGCGCGCGACGGTGGCGCGGCGGTGCTGCTCATCAGCATGGATCTCGACGAGATCCGCGCGCTCTCGGATCGCATCGCGGTGATGTACGGCGGCAAGGTCGTGGCGGAGCTGCCCGCGGGCGCGAGCGAGGCCGAGATCGGCCCGCACATGCTCGGGCACGCGTAGCTACGGCAGCGGCACCAGCGGCCGCCGCTTCTCCTTGGGCTCAATCGACGGCACCATCCGCGGCTCGAGCGCGTCCGTGACGCGATTCGCGTTCGCGCGGACCTCGTCGAGCTTGTGCTGCAGCGCCGCATCGCCGTCCGGATCCGGATCCGACGTTGCTCGCAGCGATGGCAGCACGAAGCGACTCACCACCGCTTCGAACACGGCGTCCTCGTTCGTCTCCATCGCGCCGGTCATGGTCACGACCAGATCTTCCGAGGGGAAGATCGCGATGCGCTGGCCCTTCCAGCCGTTGGCGAGGTGCGCGACCTTGCCGTTGAAGCGCTGCGTCCACCAGCCCCAGCCGTAGTTGGGCGCGATGCCTTGGCGCGACGAGATCCAAGGCGTGAAGCTCGCATCGACCCACGCCTTCGGCACGAGCTGCTTGCCGGCCCAGCGCCCGCCGCGCAGATACAAGACGCCGAGCTTCTGCATGTCGATGGGCCGCAGCCGCAGGCCGTACGCGCCGTTGTCGATGCCGGCGGCGTCCTCGTGCATCCACTCCGCGTTTCGAAAGCCGAGCGGCGCGAAGAGCTTCATTTGCGCGTAGTCGAAGAGCGTCTGCTTGCTCGCGTAGGAGATCGCACCCGAGGTCAGCAGCGGCGTGACGTCGGTGTACAGAAAGCTCTCGCCCGGCTTGCCGAGCAGCGGCTGCGCGGTCGCGAAGGCCGCGCGATTCTTCGCGTGCACGAACTGATTGAGCCGCGAGCGGGCGTCGTCCGTCTTCTGATGCGGGAAGACCGGCGCATCCAGCGCGGACATGGCGAGCACGTCCTTCAACGACACGGCCGCGAAGCGCGCGCGCTCGGCGTCGTTCGCGAAGAGCGCACGCGGCAAGAGCTCGGACATCGGCGCGTCCGCGCTGCGCAGGAGCTTCTCGTCGATGGCGATTCCCGCGAGCGTCGCGGTCACGCTCTTGGTCACCGACATCACGTCGTGCGCGTGCTCGCGCGTGAGGTTCGAGGTGTAGAGCTCGAACACCAGCTTGCCGTGCCGCGACACGAGCACCGAGAAGATGGGCGCGTCGCTCTGCTGCACGTAGTCCGCGAGCGCGGCGAGCTTCGCCGGATCCAGGCCTTCGCGGCTGGGCGTGCTGGCGTCGAAGTCGGCGCTCGCGTCGGCGCCGAGTGCGGGAAGCGGCGGCGCGGCCACGGGCGGCCCGGAGGTCTTGCATGCCAACAGCGCCAGCGCGGCAAAGAGGACAGAGCGGCTCCGCATCGCCAGCAAGCTAGCACCCGTTCCCTGCCCTGCGTCTGGCGCGTACGCGGGCCTCTGTGCTTCGATGGCCGCGATGCGCGACGCCGGGCGCTACACACTGCTGCGCAAGTTCGCCGACGGCGGCATGGCCGAGATCTACCTTGGCCTGCAGCAGGGGCCTTCGGGCTTTCAGCGGCCGGTGGTGGTGAAGGCCATCCGCGAGCAGTTCACGGCCAACCCGCACCTCCGGCACACCCTCGTGGACGAGGCGCACGTGGCCATGAGCCTGCGCCACTCGAACATCGTGCAGGTGCTGGATTTGGGCTCGGCGTCGGGGCGCGACTTCCTGATCCTCGAGCTCGTCGACGGCTGGGATCTCGACCGCATCCTCTACGCCTCCAACCAGGCCAAGCTCCCGCTGCCGCAGAACCTGGCCCTGCACATCGCCGCCGAGGTGTGTCGCGCGCTCTCGTACGCGCACGCGCGGACCAGCCAGGGCAAGCCGCGGGGCATCGTCCACCGCGACGTGAGCCCACATAACATTTTGGTTTCAGAGCACGGCGAGGTGAAGCTCACCGACTTCGGCATCGCCCACGTGGCCGACAAGCGCGAGCAGACCGTCGCGGGGATCATCAAGGGCAAGGTGAACTTCATGTCGCCGGAGCAGGCCGCCGGCGAACCGCTCGACGCGCGCTCGGATCTCTTCGCCCTCGGCTCGGTGATCTACCTGATGGTCACGGGCAAGCTGCCCTTCGCCACCGAGAGCGAGCTGGAGACGCTCCTGCGCACCAAGGAGGCGCGCTTCACCGCGCCCAGCGAGGTCGCCAAGGGCGTCGATCCAGAAGTGGAGTCGGTGATCCTCGAGGCGCTGCGCCGTGATCGCGCGGAGCGCTTCCCCACCGCCGACGCCATGCTGGAGCGCATCGAGAAGGCGCTGCGCTCGGGCGCGTTCCCGCCCACCAGCCAGACCGAGCTCAAGCGCTGGATCGAAGAGCTCGCGAAGAAGGCGAACCTCTCGCCGGTGGGCCGACTCTCGATGCCTCCGCCCGAGGAGCTGGGCGACGCCGACTTCGAGCGCATCGACGGCAGCGACCTGGTGCTCATCGACATCCCCGCCGATCTTCAAGCCGCCGCCGACGTGGTGCACATCTCGCTTCCGCCGCAGAAGCTGCCCGACGCCATCGCCCACGCGCCGCCGCCACTGCCCGCCGCGCGGCCGCCGGCGCTCTCGATCGAGCCGCACGAGGCGAAGTGGAAGCGCAACCTCAAGCTCTCGGTGATGGCGGTGACCGCGGTCGCGGTGATGTGGGGCATGCACGACGTGCTCGCGGGGCTCGAGTCGCACTCCAGCCCGGATCGGCCGCCGAAGCCGGTGGCGCAGCTGGAGCCCAAGCCGACGCCACCTGCGCCCGCGCCGATTCCCGATCCGCCCAAGCCCTCGCCGGTGGTGGTCGAGGCGTCGCCGCCGAAGCCTCCCGATCCCGAGCCCGCGGAGCTGCCGCAGCCGGATCTGAAGCAAGTCGCGCTCGAGCCCGTGAAGGAGCCCGCGAAGCCCGCCGAGGACGAGAGCACGGTGTCGGTGCGCTTCGTGTCGGACCCGGCGGGCGCGCAGGTGCGGGTGGAGAAGCGCGCGTTCGGGGCCACGCCCATCAACGTGCGCGTGCGGCCCAACCTCACCTACGACGTCGAGTTCGATCTCGCGGGCTACGAGCCCACCCACAAGCGCGTCTTCGTGGCCCAGCGCAAGAACCAGTCGGTGCAGATCTCGCTCAAGCGCCGCTGAGGAACGACACGAAGGCCCTCATGGCGAGGGCCTCCGTGGGTCGCGCTGCAGCTCGCGCTACGGCGTGGGCGCAGCGGGCTGAGCGCCCTCGGCCCCGCAGTTGAGCGCGGTGTTGAGCTGGTTGGCGGCGATGTGCACCTGGTCCACCGCGTCTTTGATGTTGGACTTGGCCTGCTCCACGGTCATCGTGTCCGGGATGTTGCGGACGCTGGAGCGCAGGTTGTCGAGCGAGCTCTTCAAGTTATCGGTCTGCGGCCGGGCCACCTTGTCGGCGGTCTTGAAGAAGCGCTGGTACGACGAGTCCATGTCCTTGCGGGCCTGCTTGAGCTGGCCCACGGTGGACTGCGCCCCCATCTGCTCGATGTTGGAGACGTCGCTGCGCAACTGCGACAAGTCCTGACAGGCCTTCTGTTGGTCGGCTTCCTTGTTCTCCTTGGCCATCGCGGTGCCACTTCCGGCGAGGAGCGCAGCTGCAACGAGGACGGCGAGCTTTCTCATGGTGTTTTCCTCTCAGGCTTCGGCGCTGAACCTAGGGAGTCATTTTTTCCGCAGCAAGGCAGCCCTCCTCGGCTGGCCGGCTCGCCAGCGCCCGTGGAGCGCGGTGCCCAACCTGCGCCAGGCTGCTCGCACGCCGGGTGAGCCGCGGCTAGACTGCGCGCCCTTTTTCGTGGGTGCCTCGCACGATGCAGCGCACGTTCCGACCGGGCCTGGCCGTCGCCGCGGTGGCGCTCGCGCTGGTGCTCGCCTTCGCCGCGCTGCCGTTCTTCGGCAAGGATCCGTTCGAAGCGCTCGTGGCCATGGTCCGCGGCGGCGTGGGCAGCCCCACCGCGATCGGCGAGTCGCTCGTGAAGGCGGCGATCCTCACCCTGGCCGCGCTCGCGGTGGCGCTGCCCTTCACCACCGGGCTCTTCAACATCGGCGGACAGGGCCAGCTCCTCTGGGGCGCCATCGCCGCGGCGTTCCTGGGACGCGCGTTGAGCCTGCCCGCGGTGCTCGAGCTTCCGATTTGCCTTCTGGGCGCGGCGCTCGCGGGCGGGCTCTGGGGCTTGCTCGCGGGCTGGCTCAAGACCGCGCGCGGTGTGCACGAGGTGATCTCCACCATCCTGCTCAACTGGATCGCACTGCACCTGATCGAGAACGGGCTGGTGGTGGGACCGCTGGCGGCCAAGAGCGCCGACGCGAGCGTGTCGCTGCCGGGCACCGCGCAGATCCATCCCATGGCGCAGCTGCCGGTGCTGCTCGCCGGGACGCGGCTGCACCTCGGCGTACCGCTGGCGTTCGCCGTCGCGATGGCGCTGGCCTGGGCCATGGCCCGGACGACCTGGGGCTTCGAGCTGCGTGCCGTCGGTTCGAGCCCTGAGGCGTCGCGGAGCGCGGGCATCCCCGTGGCCAAGCGACAGCTGCAGGCGATGGCGCTCGGTGCCGCATGTGCGGGCCTGGGCGGCGCGCTGCTCGTGCTCGGGACCGAAGGTCGCTATCCGCCGCACGTCTCCAGCCCGTACGGCTTCGACGGCATCGCGCTCGCGTTCATCGGCGGCAATGGGCCGATCGGATCTGCGATCGCCGCGCTCTTCTTCGGCGCCATCCGCGCGGGCGGGACGAGGCTGCAGCTCCTCGGCGTGCACCGCGACTTCCCGGAGGTGATCCAGGGCCTGGCGTTGCTGCTCGTGGCCGGACGCGCGCTGCTGGCCTGGGCTGCGAACAAGGTGCGTCCGACCCGCGCGGTGGAGGTTCACCGTGCGTGAAGTGATCGAAGCGCTCATCCGCTCGACGATGGACTACGCGCCGTCGTTGATCTTCACCGCGGTGGGCGCGGCCCTCACCGAGCGCGCGGGCGTGATCAACCTCGGCCTGGAGGGGATGATGCGCGCCGGCGCGTTCGTGGCCGCGGTCACGGCGCTGGCCACGGGCTCGCCGCTCGCGGGCATCGGCGCGGCGATGGCGGCCGGCCTCGTGCTCGCGCTCTTGCACGGCTGGCTCTGCATCCGCTGGCGGAGCGATCAGGTCGTGGTGGGCATCGCGCTCAATCTGGTGATGCTCGCGGGGATCACCGTGCTGGTGGAGTCGATGTACGGGGGCAACTCGACACCGAGCGCGCACGCGCTGCCGAAGATCCGGATCCCCGGCTTGGCCGACGTGCCGGTGCTCGGCGCGCTCTCGGGACATCCGCTGACGAGCTACCTGGCCATCGCGGTGCCGATCGTCGCACAGTGGGCGCTGATGCGGACGCGCTGGGGCCTGCGACTGCGTGCGGTGGGCGAGCAGCCCGGCGCGGTGGCGACGCTGGGGCTGTCGGTGTCGGCGCTGCGGTATGGCGCGGTGCTGCTCTCGGGGGCGCTGGCCGGGCTCGGCGGCGCGACGCTCTCGCTGGCGGTGCTCGACAGCTTCAACGACCTGATGCCGTACGGGCAGGGCTTCATCGCCCTGGCGGCGATGATCTTCGGCAAGTGGACGCCGCTGGGCGCGGCCGGCGCTGCGGCGTTCTTCGCGTTCGCGGACGCGCTCCGCATCGGCACCAGCACGGCCGGCGTGGAGCTTCCTCGCGGGGTGATGCTGGCGCTGCCGTACGCGGTGTCGCTCTTGATGCTGGCAGGCTTGGTTGGCAAGGCGACTCCTCCTGCGGCAGACGGGCAGCCGTTCGATCCTGAAGTCCGCTGAGCAGGAAGGCTTTGCGCTCGCGGCTCGGATCCGCCGAAGATCGAGTGCATGGCGCGACTCCTGGTCGTCGACGACGATCCCCACGTGCGCGAGCTGGTGCCCAAGCTGGCGTACAAGCGGGTGGGCAGCGCGCTGGAGGTCCTGCACGCGAGCGACGTGGGTGAGGCGCTGGCGATCTGCCAAGCGGGGCCCGTCGCGGTGGTGCTCAGCGACTTCTTCATGCCTGAGCTCGACGGCCCGGAGCTGGTGCGCCGGCTGCAAGCGAGCCACCCCACGATCCGGGCGCTGCTGATGACGGGCGATGCGGCGATGGTGGGCAAGCAGCTGCCCGAGAGCGACCAACCCGTCCGCGACAAAGCGGACTTGGACGCGATCGTGGACGAGGCGGTTCAGCTCGCGTTGGAGGGGTTGTAGCCGGCCGGGGCGAGGTTCCCCCGCGGCACTCGCACGCGCGCGTACCGTGGAAACCGTGACGGTGACCGGTAAACGGGTAACGGCCCGTTCCCCATTCACCAGTCACCGTCACCGTTCCCCAACCAGGTGTGCGTCAGAGTCAACCAGGGAAAGCCTGGCATCCCGGGCCCTGCCGGCGCCCCCTCGGGCGACGACCCCTGGCCATTTTCGAGTGGGTTCACTGGGAATACCTCCCGCACAAAGCCGTTGAAGCTCGCGAAACTGCACGCCTAGAGTGCGCCCGGCTGCCGCCCGCACCCGCATGCCCACGCGATCCCCATGAACACCGAAATCCGCGCCCTGAATGAGCTCGTCCAGAAGGAGAGCGCCTTCGTCGACGCCCTGCTCGGCGAAGCGAACAAGGTCATCGTCGGCCAGCGCTACATGCTGGAGCGGGTCCTCATCGGCCTGCTCTGCAACGGCCACGTGCTCCTCGAGGGCGTGCCCGGCCTGGCCAAGACGCTCACCGTCAAGACCCTCGCCGACACCCTCGACGCCCAGTTCTCGCGCATCCAGTTCACGCCGGATCTCTTGCCCGCCGACCTCATCGGCACGGTGATCTACAACCAGGCCACCGCGAGCTTCGCCGTGCGCAAGGGCCCGGTGTTCGCGAACATCATCCTCGCCGACGAGATCAACCGCGCGCCCGCCAAGGTGCAGAGCGCGCTGCTCGAGAGCATGCAGGAGCGCCAGGTCACCATCGGCGACCAGACCTATCCCTTGCCCACGCCGTTCATCGTCATGGCCACCGAGAACCCGGTGGAGCAAGAGGGCACCTATCCCTTGCCCGAAGCGCAGGTCGACCGCTTCATGCTCAAGGTGCTGGTGGGCTACCCCACCCGCGAGGAAGAGCGAGCGATCATGGACCGCATGTCGAGCGGCCCCGCGCCTCGCGCCAGCAAGGTCATCGGCCCCGACGACCTGCTCCGCGCGCGCAGCGTGGTCGACCAGATCTACGTGGATCCGAAGATCAAGGACTACATGGTCAACCTGATCTTCGCGACGCGTCAGCCGCGCGAGCACGGGTTGAAGGACCTCGCCGACTACATCGAGTTCGGCGCCAGCCCCCGCGCCACCATCTTCCTGAACCAGGCCGCCCGCGCGCACGCGTTCCTGCGCCACCGCGGCTTCGTGACCCCTGAAGACGTGAAGGCCGTGGGCTTCGACGTGCTCCGCCACCGCATCTCGCTCACCTACGAGGCCGAGGCCGAGGAGTTGACCCCGGAGAAGATCGTCCAGAAGGTGCTGGACCGCATCGAGGTCCCGTAAGGCGGGCGTGCGTCACTGCTCGGAGCGGGAATGCTTCCGAAAGAGCTGCTCAAGAAGATCCGAAAGATCGAGATCAGCACCCGGCGCGTCGTCAACGAGACGCTCTCGGGCCAGTACCACTCCGTCTTCAAGGGCCGCGGCATGGCCTTCGACGAGGTGCGCCAGTACCAGCCCGGCGACGAGATCCGCGCCATCGACTGGAACGTCACCGCGCGCATGAACGACGCGTACGTGAAGGTCTTCACCGAGGAGCGCGAGCTCACGGTGATGCTCGTCGTGGACCTCTCGGGCAGCCAGGACTTCGGCACCCGCGAAAAAACCAAAGGCGAACAGGCCGCAGAGCTCGCCGCGCTCGTGGCGTTCTCGGCGATCTCGAACAACGACCGCGTGGGCCTGGTGATCTTCACGGATCAGGTGGAGAAGTTCGTGCCGCCGAAGAAGGGCCGCAAGCACGTGCTGCGCGTGATCAGCGAGGTGCTCACCTTCAAGCCCAAGCGCCGCCGCACGGACCTGCGCGCCGGCCTCGACTTCTTGAACCGCATCTCCAAGCGCAAGACCGTCACCTTCCTGGTCTCGGACTTCATCTCCGACGACTACGAGCGCTCGCTGCGCGTGGCCGCGCGCAAGCACGACCTCATCGCCATGGCCCTGCGCGACCCGCTCGAGCGCGAGCTGCCCGCACTGGGCATCGCCCTGGTGGAGGATCCGGAGACCGGCGAGAAGCTCCACGTGGATCTCTCGGATCCGGCGGTGCGCGGCGCGTTCGCCAGTGAGGTCGAGCGCCGGCGCCTGGAGCGCAAGAAGCTCTTCAGCAAGCTGGACATGGACCAGATCGAGATCACCGCCGGCGAGGAGTTCGTGAAGCCACTGGTGACCTTCTTCCGCATGCGCGCCAAGCGTCGCGCCGCCTAGAACCCGAACGAATGCGATATATCGCGTCATATCGCATCATCGCGACCGCCGTGGCGGTGCTGGCCGTGTGTCCGTCGGCGTTTGCGTCGAAGGCGAAGCCGGCCGCGGTCGCCAAAGTCGACGCGGGTACGAGCGCGCCGGACGCCGGCGTCGCCGGTCCGCAGAACTTCAGCGCCGAGGCGCCGCCGAAGGCCAAGTTCGGCGAGACCTTCCCGTACGTGATCCGCGTGACCCACCCCAAGGGCGAGGTCTACGCGATGCCGCGCGAGCCGGACTTCGGCGAGTACGACCTGGTGAACGCCGAGAAGCAGGAGCTGCCCAACGGCGACCAGGCGACCAGCGTCTTCAACTTGCAGCTGCGCGCCTGGGCCGTGGGCCAGAAGGCGATCCCGGATCTCGCGCTGGAGGTGACGAGCCCGAGCGGCGCCAGCAAGGTGACCATCCCCGGCCCGACGGTCGACGTGATCGGCACCATCCCGCCCGACGCCGGCGACTCCGAGGGCATGCGCGACATCGCCCCGCCCGTCGACGTGCCCGTGCGCACCTGGCGGCTGCTCATCGCGCTCGCCGCGGCGCTCGGGGTGGGCGGGCTGGCGTACGCGGTGATGCAGTACTTGCGGCGGCCGAAGCCGGTGATCGCCGTGGCCGCCGCGCCGCCGGATCCTGCGCACGTCCGCGCCAAGCGCGCCCTCGAGGCGCTGCTCACCGATGACCTCGCCGGCAAGGGCAAGCAGCGCGAGCTCTACTTCCGGCTCTCGGAGATCGTGCGGCGCTACCTCGGCGAGTGCTACGGCTTCGACGCGATCGATCTCACCACCGAAGAGCTGCTCGCCGCCTTGCGCAAGCGCTCCACGCCGGGCCTGGACCTCACCGCCTTCGCGCGCGAGTGCCAGGAGGCGGACCTGGTGAAGTTCGCGAAGCTGCAGCCGGACATGAACGCGTGCAAGACCAGCGTTGATGCGGCCATCGCGATGGTCACCGCGACGCACCTGGCCTCGCAGCCCGTGGAGCGCTCGGCATGAACTGGGAGAACCTCCAGTTCGCGTACCCGGGCGCGTTCGCGCTGCTGCTGCTCTTGCCGCTGCTGGCGTGGGCTGCGCTTCGTGAGCGTCAGCGCGCGGCGACCTTGCGCTTCCCGCTCGCGGGGCTGCTCTTCGCGCGGCGAGGGCCGTTCTCACACATCTGGTGGCTGCCCTGGACGCTGCGCATCCTCGCGCTGGGCTTCATCACCGTGGCCCTCGCGCGGCCGCAGCTGCCCGGCGAGAAGAAGAAGAGCACCAGCGTCGAGGGCATCGACATCGTGGTCGCGCTCGACCTCTCGACCTCGATGGAGGCCGCCGACTTCCGCCCGAAGGATCGCATCCACGTCGCGAAGGAAGTGCTCGACCAGTTCATCCAGTCGCGCACCAACGACCGCATCGGCCTCGTGGTCTTCGCCGGCGAGGCGTACACCCAGGCGCCGCTCACGCTCGACTACTCCGTGCTGCGCAGCATCCTCAAAGAAGTCCGCACGCGCGTGATCGAAGACGGCACCGCCATCGGCAACGCGCTCGCCACGGCGACGAACCGGCTGCGCGACTCGGACGCGAAGTCGAAGGTGGTGGTGCTCATCACCGACGGCGACAACAACGCCGGCCAGATCTCGCCCATCGAGGCCGCACAGATGGCCGCGAGCCTGCACATCAAGGTCTTCACCATCCTGGTGGGCAAGGGCGGCATGGTGCCCTTCCCCAACGGCACCGACATCTTTGGCAACCCGGCTTACACCGACGTGGAAGTCGACGTGAACCCCGAGCTGCTCCAGCAGATCTCCGACCTCACCGGCGCCAAGTACTACCGCGCCACGGATCGCGAGACGCTCTCCAAGGGCCTCAACGACATCCTCGACAAGCTCGACAAGAGCAAGATCGAGGAGTCGGGCGGCTACACCAAGATGGACGAGGCCTTCGGCTTCTTCCTCCTGCCCGGGCTCTGCTTGCTCGCGCTGGAGCTCTTGCTGGGCGTGACCCGGCTGCGGAGCTTCCCATGAGCGCGCTCCAGTTCCGGCTCCTGGGCTACGCCGCCCGCTTCGCGGAGCCGCAATACCTTTTGGTTTCAATTGTCGCGCTGCTCTTCGCGCTGCTCACGGTCGCCCTCGTTCTCGCGCGCACCGGCAAGATGGAGAAGCTGGCCAGCGCGCGGCTCGCGGCGAAGGTGCTCCCCGGTGCGTCGCCGGCGCGCGCGCTCACCCGGCCGCTGCTGGGCTGGGCCGCGCTGCTGCTCGTGGGCATGGCGCTCGCGCAGCCGGAGTGCGGCACCCACGTGGAGCTCGCCAAGAAGCAGGGCATCGACGTGGTGATCGCGCTGGATGCCAGCAAGAGCATGCTCGCGCGCGATGTGAAGCCCTCGCGCATCGAGCGCGCCAAGCTCGAGCTCTCGGGCCTGCTCGACAAGCTCAACGGCGACCGCGTGGGCATCGTGGTCTTCGCCGGCGACGCCTTCGTGCAGTGCCCGCTCACCAACGACATGGCCGCCGCGAAGATGTTCCTCCGCGCCATCGACCCCATGACCATGCCCGTGCAAGGCACCGACGTGGGCCGCGCACTCTCCGAGAGCCGCGACCTGCTGGTCGAGGCCGAGCGCGGCGCCAAGAGCCGCGCGGTGGTGATGCTCAGCGACGGCGAGGACTTCGGCGACGAGGTCGACGACGAGCTCAAGCAGCTCAAGGACGACGGCATTCGCGTCATCACCGTGGGCATCGGCTCCGTGGCTGGCGAGCCGATTCCCGAAGTCGACAAGCACGGCAACGTCGTCGGCTACATGAAGGACAAGAGCGGCCAGACCGTGATGAGCCGGCTCGACGAGCGCGGGCTCTCGCACATCGCCGACGCCACCGACGGCGTGTACGTGGCCTCGCTGCCGGGCTCGATCGGCGTGGGCCGCGTGGCCGAGGAGCTCGACAAGCTGGAGAAGAGCGAGTTCGAGAGCCGCATCAGCGTCTCGTACTCGGAGCGCTACCCGGTCTTCCTTGCGCCCGCGCTGGCCCTGCTCGCGCTCGGGCTCGCCTTGCGACCGGGCCGCGCGCGCGCGGGCGTGGCCTGGGTGACCTCGGGCGTGCTGCTCGGCCTGGGGACGCTCGCGCTCGGGCTCTCGGGCTTCGCGACGCTGCTCGAGGATCCGACGCTCGGACACTGGATCTTCGCGGGCGCGCTGGCCGCGGGCGTGCTCGCGTACGGCGCCGCGCTGACCGTGGATCTCTGGGTGCGCCGCGAGGAGGGGCTGGCATGAGCCGCTCCTCGACGATTTCACGCGCAGTGAAGACGACGTTCGTCGCCGTCTGCACCATCGCGCTGCTCCCGGGCAACGCCTGGGCGTTCGGCTTGCTGGAGAAGGCAGATCCGACCGTCGAGAAGGGCAACGACCTCTACAACGCCGGCAAGTACGACGAGGCGCTGCAGGCCTACGAAGAAGCTGCGAAGGAGAAGCCGGAGTCGGCAGCCATCCAGTTCGACCGCGGCAACGCGCTCTACAAGCTGGGCAAGCGCGAGGAAGCCAAGGACGCCTACGAGCGCGCGCTCGCCGGCAGCCCCAAGGATCTGCGCGCGCGCGACTACTACAACCTGGGCAACGCGCTCTCCGAGATGAACCAGGACGACGCGGCCATCAAGGCGTACCGGCACGCGCTGCAGCTGGATCCCATGGATCCGAACGCGCGGCACAACCTCGAGCTCGCGCTCCTGCACAAGAACCGCCCCAAGAACGACCAGCACAAGAACAGCCCCGACGGCGGCCCGGACAAGGGCGACGGCGGCCAGCCCGATGCGGGCGATGGCGGCGCGGGCGACGGCGGCATGGACGGCGGCGCCGACGGCGGTGGCCAGCCCGACGGCGGCGCGGACGGCGGCGGCCCGAGCGATGGCGGCGGCGGTCAGGACGGCGGCGGCGATGGCGGCGCGGGCGACGGCGGCCAGCAGCAGAAGGGCGACGGCGGTCAGGGCGATGGCGGCCAGGGCGACGGCGGTCAGCCCCGCGACGGCGGCACCGGCGACGGCGGCCACAGCGACGACAACCAGGGCAAGGGCGCCGAGGACGGCGGCCCCGGCGACGGCGGCCAGCCCAACCCCGAGGAGATGGCCGAGCACGGCGGCCGCGACGGCGGCGGCGAGGACGAGAAGCGCAAGCCCATCAGCCAGCAGGAGGCCGAACGCCTGCTCGACTCCATGCGGCGCAATGAGAAGTTCTTTCCGATGAAGTACAAGCCGCGCGGGCCGAAGAGGAACAAGAATGTCGACAAGGACTGGTAGCGCTCAGCGCCCGCGAGTTGCCTCGCGCCGGCTGGCTCCGGCGCTGCTGGGGTTGTGCGCCTTGTTGATCGCCTCGCCCGCCCACGCGCAGGACGTGGAGTTCTACGACACCCTCAACGCCAACGAGGTGCAGCTCGGCGACGTGGTCATCCTCACCGTGCAGATCTCCGGCAACGAGGAGGCCGTCAACGCCGAGTTCAACATCCCCCAGCTCTTCGAGTTCGAGGTGCTCACCCGGCACAGCTCCACGTCGATGCGGATGAGCATCGTCAACGGGCAATCCAACGTGGTGCGCTCCAAGGTGCTCACGCTCTCGCTGCAGCCCAAGCGCACGGGCACGCTCCACATCCACCCCATCGAGGCCACGGTGGGCGGCCGTACCTACCGCACGAGCGAGCTGGCGTTGAAGGTGGACCCGGCCGACCCCTCCGCGCGCCGCAAGCCGCCGCCGCAGGCCCAGCAGCAGCCGGATCCGTTCGCCAGCTTCTTCGGCGGGCAGAACCCGTTCGCGGGCATGCCCGGCAACGACGACGACGACAACCCGCAGGATCCCTTCGGCGGCATGTTCGGCGAGGGCGGCCCGCCGCGCGACTCGGACCTGTTCCTGCGCGCCACCGTGGACAAGAAGCAGGCCTACCTGGGCGAGCAGGTCACGTATTCGATATATCTATTTGCCCGCGTCGACGTGAGCCGGGTGGACAACCCCAAGCTCCCCAAGCTCGACGCCTTCTGGGCCGAAGACCTCGAGAGCCCCACCAACATCACCGGCGATGTGCGCACCGTGAACGGCGTGCCGTACCGCGTGTACCTGCTCAAGCGGCGCGCGCTGTTCCCGCTCAAGGCCGGCAAGCAGACCATCGATCCCGTCGAGGTGGACGTGATCACCGGCCTCTCGCTCTTCGGCAACGGGCACACCGCGCACCGCGCGGCGCAGGCGCTGGAATTGAACGTGCTGCCCCTGCCCGCGGGAGCGCCGGCCGGCTTCGCGACCACCGATGTCGGCCAGTGGCGGCTGAACCTCGCGGTGCAGGGCTCGAGCCCGGGCGCTGCGGTGCCCGCCGCCGTGGGCCAGCCGGTGACCATCGACCTCACCCTCGACGGCCTGGGCAACCTGCGCAACCTCGCGGTCCCCAAGCTGCCATCCGTGCGCGGCTTGCACGTGTATGACCCGACCACCACCGACAAGGTCACGGTGGTGAAGAACCGCTTCGGCGGCAAGCGGACGCTCGAGTACATCGTGATGCCCGAGCAGACCGGCCACTTCGAGATCCCGGCCGTCACCTTCCCGTACTTCAACCCGCAGACCGCGAAGTACGAGACCGCGAGCGCAGGTCCCGTGCAGATCGACGTGGGCGCGGCGTTGGCCGGCGCAGGCGCGACCGGCGGCAACGGCGCGGTCGCCGCGAATCCATCTGCGGGGCAGAACGTGCTCGGCGCGAACCTCTCGCGGCCGATTCACACCCGCGCCGCGCTGGCCGAAGCAGGGTTGCCGTTGTGGACGCGGCCGTACTTCGCGCCGTTCCTGCTCGCGCCGTTCGCGCTGCTGCTCGGTGGCGCCGCGGTGCGCGGCGTCCGCAGCCGCTCGGGCCAGGAGGATCCGCGCAAGCGCGTCCGCTCCGCCCAGGCGCGCGCACGCAAGCGCTTCAAGGCCGCCGACGCGCTCCTCGAGAAGGGCGATGCGGGCGCGTACTACGGCGCCGTCTCCAAGGGCCTGTTCGACTACCTCACCGACAAGCTCGGCTTCGCCGCCGCGGGCCTCACCCGCGATGAGCTCGTGCGCCGCTTGACCCAGGCCGGTGCCAAGGACGAGAGCGTGAAGGCGGTGGGCGCCGTGCTCGACGCCTGCGACCTCGGCCGCTTCGCGCCAGGCTCTGCGGCCGGTCGGCGCGAGGTGCTGGAGCAGGCGTCGGACGCGGTGGCCGCGCTCGAGGACCAGAAGCTCAAGCCGCTTGCCCCGGAGGCGCGCGCATGAAGGCCCTCCTGCTCGCCCTGAGCCTTTGCGCCGCGCACCGCTACTCGCAGGCGGACGCGCAGCAGCTCTTCGACGCCGCCAACGCTGCCTACTTCAAGGGCGACTACGACGCGGCCGTGTCGCAGTACCAGAAGCTCGCCGAGGACGGCTGGTCGAGCGCGGACCTCGACTATAACCTGGGCACGGCGCTGCTCGCGCAGGGAAAGCTCGGGCAGTCGATCCTGGCGCTGGAGCGCGCGCGGCGGCTCGCGCCCGCCGACGAGGACGTCGCCGCGAACCTGGAGCGCGCGCGTCACGAGCTGGTGGACAAGGTCGCCGGCGCGGGCGAGGAGCCCTTCGTCGCGCGCGTGGCCGCGATCCTGCCCGTGGCCCTCGTCGGCTGGGCCTTTGTGGCTGCGTGGGCGTGCTTCTGGCTGGGCTTCTTTGGCCGACGCTGGGCCAAGGGCGCGGCGACGGCCCTGGCCACGCTCGGCGCGCTGGCGGCCGTGGCCTCGGGCGCGCTGCTCGGGGTGCAGTGGTACGAGCGCGAGCAGATGCACGAGGCCGTCGTGATTGGCCAGACCGTGCCCGCGCGCGAAGGCCCCAACGGCTCGAGCAAGGTCAGCTTCGAGCTCCACGAGGGCACCGAGCTGCGCATCATCGACCGCGAAGGCAGCTTCCTGCGCGTGCGCCTGCGCAATGGGCTCGAAGGCTGGGCCGACGCGACCGGCGTCGAAGAGATCTGACCCAATCGTTGACCGTGGGTCGTGGGTCGTGGGTCGTTCGGCGGCCGCATCTTGGACACACCCGCTTGGGCGCTCGTCGGATCCTCGAACGGTCCACGACCCACGACCCACGTCCCGCGATCGCGTGTCAGAGGTGATCCTTCGAGCTGAACGTGTTACTCCGGGACCGCCAGTTCGGGACTGAGGGATGATCGAGCTCGTCGACGTCCAGAAGGTGTACCGCCGCGGCCAGAGCGAGGTGCACGCCCTGCGCGGCGTGAACCTCACCGTCCCCGACGGCCAGTTCCTCTCCATCATGGGCCCCTCCGGCTCGGGCAAGAGCACCCTGCTCAACGTGCTCGGCGCGCTCGACGTCCCTTCGACCGGAAAGATCCGCATCGAGGGCAAGGAGCTGGAGAAGCTCGACGACAAGGCGCTCAGCATCTTCCGCCGCGACCGCATCGGCTTCGTGTTCCAGTTCTTCAACCTCTTGCCCACGCTCACCGCCATCGAGAACGTGATGCTGCCCTCGCTGCTCGCAGGCGCGCCGCGGCAGGCCATCGCAGCGCGGGCGCAGGAGCTGCTCGAGCGCGTGGGCCTGGGCAAGCGCATGCAGCACCGCCCGGACGAGCTCTCCGGCGGCGAGATGCAGCGCGTGGCCGTGGCGCGCGCCCTCTCGACCAAGCCCGCCTTGCTGCTCGCCGACGAGCCCACCGGCAACCTCGACTCCACCGCGTCGCGCGAGATCCTGGGGCTGATCCGCGAGGTGACCCGCGAGCGCCAGGTGACGGTGGTGATGGTGACCCACGATCCGCAGGCCGCGCAGGTGGGCGACCGCCTGGTGCGCTTCGCCGACGGCCGGGTGGTGAGCGACGAGGCCGTGGCCCCGCTCGCGGCGGTGAGCGCCGGAGGCCACTAGATGGCCCAGCCCTCTCTCTTCGTTCGCTGGCTGCGCACCACGGCGCTGCTGATCACGCTCATGGGCGCTGGCGCCGTGGCGTTCTTCCTCCTGCACGGCCGCCGCGGTCAGGTCGACGCGCTCTTTCGCATGCTGCCCGCGGACACCGGGAACGTGGTCGTGGTCCAGCACCTGGACGCGCTGCTCACGGCCCTGAACCACGCGGTCGAATCGCCCGACGGTCCGCAGGAGCTCAAGGACCTGCAGCACGACGTTCGCACGCGCTCCGTGGCCCAGCTCGGCTTCGACGCCACCCGACCCGAGGGCTGGCAGAAGGCCGGCGTGGACCTCGGCGGCGCGTTCGCGCTCGCGTCCTCGGGCAAGCCGGACGACCCCTTCGCCTTCAGCTACCTCCCCGTCTCGGATCCGACGGCGGCGGCCGCGCTCTTCAAGCGCTCGCTCTCCAATGCCGGCGCCACCGTCGAGGACGACGAGGGCAACGGGCTGCACGTCTTCCGCGTGCGCTGGCCGTCCAACGTGGACAACGAGCCCTATCCGCCGCGCGCGTTCGCGTTCCAGGGCGGCTACGCGATCGTGGTGGGCGCCACGGGCAAGGCCGACGCCGAGACCGCGCTTCGCAAGCAGCTCGCGGGTCACGGCCTGGGCAGCGAGCAGTCGTTCCGTGCGGTGCGCGCTGCCGTGGGAGAGCCGTGGATCGCCTTCGCGTACGCCTCGCCCGCGCTGGTGAAGCAACAGCTCGCGGCGCAGCAGGCCGAATCGTCGATCGGGCCGGCCGCAGGGGGTGGCGTGGGCGGCGCGCTGGAGCTCTCCGACGAGAAGCTCGAGCTCCGCGTGCGCGCGCTCAGCGAGGGCACGCCGCTGCCGGTGCCGCTGACCGAGCCGCATCCGACGAACGATCACGTGTCGGGCGTGGAGCCGCTGCTGGCCGGTCGGATCAGCATGGATCCGAAGGCCGTCGTGGCGCGGATGAAGATGGATCCGGCGGGCCAGGAGGACCTCGCCAATGCGCACGACGCGCTCGCTCCGCTGGGCGTGGACTTCGAGAAGGACCTCGTGCCCGCGCTCGACGGGCAGCTCACCCTGGGGCTGGTCGCCCCCGAGAAGAACGAGACCTCGCTCGTGGATCTGGTGGCCGTGGTCGGCGCGAAGGACGCGCCCGTGCTGCTCAAGAAGCTCGCGCCCAGTCTGCTGCCGCTGGGCTTCCTGCCGGGCAATGACGGCTGGCTGAGCGGTCCGGGCATGGAGGTCGGCGCGACCAACGACGCGTTCCTGCTCCTCGGCGCCTCGCCGACGCGCCGGGCCGCGTGGAAGAAGGCCGTGGCCGCAGGCGGTCCACCGCTCTGGGCCGCGCTCCCCACCGAGCCGCGCCAGAGCTTCGAGCATGGGCCCGCGCTGTACGCCTGGGCGGATCTCGAGCGCGCCGCGGAGATCGTGGCCCACTCGGGCGCGCCCGGCTCGGTGCAGGGCGCCCGGGTGCTGCGCGCGATGCAGTCGGCCTCGCTGGGGCTCGACGCGCGCGACGGCATCATCCGCCTCGACGCCGACCTCTACCCGCCCGCTGGCGGTTTCTCCCGCGCCTTCTCCAACTCCCCCGACGCCGGCCGCTGACCCGAGCTCCCCATGCTCCGCCTCTTCCGCCTGGTCTCGCTGCGGCACTTCACCCTGAGCCCGCTGCGCACCGCGCTCACCGTGGTGGGCGTGGCCGTGGGCGTGGCGGTGATGGTGGCCATCGCCGCGGTGAACCGCGCCGTGCTCGAGTCGTTCCGGAGCATGGTGGACACGGTGTCGGGCAAGGCGGATCTCTCGATCGCGCTCTCCAAGGACCGCTTCGACGACGCGCTGCTCGACAAGGTCGCCACCGTGCCCGGCGTGGCGCACTCGGCGGGCTCGCTGAGCTTCACCTTCGCCGTGCAGGGCCAGCCCGGCGAGGCGCTGTACGTGCTCTGCACCAACTTCACCGACGACGGCTTCTTCCGGAACCTGCGCAGCGCCGCGGGCCAGCCCAAGCTCGGCGACGTGGTGAGCTTCCTCAACTCCACCGACGAGCTCCTGCTCAGCGAGCGCTACGCCCACGAGCACGGCATCAAGACCGGCGACAAGATAAATCTCGTGACGCCCAAGGGCGTGCGGCCGTTCAACGTGCGCGCGCTCCTCGACGACTCCGGCCCGGCGACGGCGTTCGGCGGCTCGTTCGCGGTGATGGACCTCTACGCCGCCGAGGCCGCCTTCGACCTCGACCACTTGATCGATCGCATCGACATCGCCGTGAAGCCCGGCGAGGACATCGACGCCGTGAAGGCGCGACTGCAGGCCGTCACCGGCCCGGCCTATGAAGTCGAGCGCCCCGAGCGCCGCGGCGGCAGCGTGCAGAAGATGCTCATGAGCTTCCAGCTCGGGCTGAACATGGGCTCGGCGCTGGCGCTGCTGGTGGGAATCTTCCTCGTCTACAACACGATCTCGATTGGCGTGGTGCAGCGGCGCCGCGAGATCGGCACCCTGCGCGCGCTCGGCGCCAGCGGCAACTTGATGCGCGGCCTGTTCACGCTCGAGGCCGCGCTGCTGGGCACGGTGGGCTCGGCGCTGGGCATTCCCCTTGGCTGGGTCATCGGCAGCAAGGCCATCGCGGGCGTGAGCGACGCCATCTCGTCGATCTACATCCAGGTGCACGCCACCGACGTGCGGCTCGCGCACATGGACGTGGCCGTGGCCATGGCGTCGGGAATCCTCGGCTCGTGCTTCGCGGCGTTCCGGCCCGCGAGCGCCGCCGCGAACGTGCAGCCCGTCGAGGCCATGCGCCGCGACGTGAGCCTCTCCACCCAGAGCGCCAGCCAGGACCGCTTCCAGATCCTCTTGGGCATTGGCCTGCTGGTGCTCGCGTGCGGGCTCGTCTACCTGCCGCCGCCCACCGAGAACTTCCCGCTCGGCGGCTACCTGGCCATCTTCGCGGTGCTGATGGGCATGACCTCGCTCACGCCGCCCATCATCCGCCGTTCGCGCGCGCTCCTCATGCCGCCCGCGCAGGCGCTGGCCGGCGTGCCCGGACGCCTCGCCGCCGACAACTTCTCGCGCGCGCCGGGCCGCTCGGCGGTGCCGGTGGCGGCGCTGTCGATCGGCATCGCGATGACCATCGCCGTGGGCGGCTTCATCGGCAGCTTCAAGGTCGCCACCCAGCGCTGGCTGCGCGCCAACGTGCCCAGCGATCTCTTCGTCACCAGCTCGTACAAGGTCGCGGGCGTGCGCAACGTGCCCATGCCCGAGGCCATCGCCAAGGACATCGACACCATCCCCGGCGTGAGCGCCACCGACCGCGTGCGCCTGCTGCAGCACGACTTCTCCGGGCTGCGCATCTTCGTGCTCTCGCTGGATCCGCGCATCTACTGGAAGCGCGCGAAGCCGCTCTTCCTCGAGGGCTCGCCCGAGGAGGCCGAGCAGACCGCGCTCGACGGCGAGAGCATCGTGATCTCCGAGAACCTCTCGCGCCGGCGCCACCTGCACAAGGGCGACGCGCTCGATCTGCAGACGCCGTCGGGCATGCGGCACTACCAGATTCGCGGCGTCATCTACGACTACACCAGCGACCAGGGCCTGTTGTGCATGAGCCGCGACATGTACCTGCGCGACTTCAAGGACCCGTTCGTGGACACCTTCGAGGTGTACGTCGACCACCCGGAGGACCGCGAGCGGGTGCGCAAGGCCATCACCGAGAAGTGGGGCCAGAAGTACGAGCTCTACGTGCTCACCAACGACGAGCTCCGCGCGGAGAGCACGGAGCTCATCGACCAGACCTTCGAGGTCACCTACGCCATGGAGGCGGTGGCGGTGCTGCTGGCGCTGCTGGGCGTGGTGAACACGCTGCTCGCCGCGGTGATCGACCGCACCCGCGAGCTTGGCCTGTTGCGTGCCGTGGGCGCCACGCGCGGCCAGGTGGTGCGCACCATCGCCGCCGAGGCCGGTTGCATGGGCCTCATCGGCGCGGCCATCGGCACCCTCGACGGCACCGCGCTGGCCAAGGTGCTGCTCTTCGCCGTGGGCCTGCAAGGCACCGGCTGGGACATCCCGCTCTCGTTCCCCTGGTTCACCGCGATCTCCATGGGACTCGCGGCCGTGGCTTGCGCGATGGGCGCTGGCCTCTATCCGGCGCGGCGAGCGGCCAAGCTGGACGTGGTCGAGGCATTGGCTTGGGAGTAACAGCCGTGGCTGGTGGCTCGTGGCTGGTGGTTCGTTCGAACTGAGCCGCGATTGAGCACGCGAGCGCCGGGACGAACCACGAGCCACGATTGGACTGTCGAGCGGTATACTCGCGGGCTCGATGGCGACGCCGTTCCGAATTCTCTTGGTCGAGGACGAGCCGGTGATCCGCGGCCTGGTGGAGGCGCTGCTCTCCACGGGCGAGGTGCAGGTGGAGTGCGTCTCCAGCGGCGCCGAGGCCATCAAGCGCGCGCGCGAAAATCCCTTCGACCTCTACCTGCTCGACGTGGTGCTGCCCGGGCTCGACGGCGTCTCGGTGCTGCGCATGCTCCGCGCCGACCCGGGCAACGCGGGCAAGCCGGTGTACATGCTCTCCGGCCGCCACAAGACCGCCGACGTGGACACCGCCAAGCGCGCCGGCGCCACCGGCTACATCCAGAAGCCCTTCCGCGGGGTGGAGCTCATGGAGCTCGTGGAGAAGCACCGCGGCGAAAAGCCCGCATGAGCCGCTCCCGCGCCTGCCTGCTCGCGCTCGTGGCGTTGTCGGCCTGCAGCCGGAGCTTCACGCCGCCGGTGACGCCAGACTCCGGCCTGGGCGCGCCCACCCTGGCGCCGATTGCGGGCAGCGTCTTCGCCAACCAGACCGTGGTGCTGCAGGGGACGGGCTTCTCGGACCAGGCGGCGTCGAACCAGGTGCGCGTGGGCCAGAGCCTGGCCGAGGTGGTGACCGACCCGAGCGTGGGCTCGCCGGGCGCCACCGCGCTGGAGATCGTGGTCCCCGAGCCCGGCGTGGCCGAGCTGCCGCCCCTGGTCACCGTGACCGTGAACGGCCTCACCAGCAACGCCCAGCCGCTGCAGTACCTGGGCCCCGGGCATCCGGGCGACTTCGTGCTCGTGCAGGGCTCGGACCTCTCACCCACGCCGATCACCTTGAGCATCGAGGGCGGGCTGGCCCTGGTGAGCGTGCTGCGCAACCGGGTGCACGCGCTGGTGCTGCCCGAGACGCAGCTGGTGCTCTCCTTCCCGGCCACGGGCGCGAAGCTGCCCTTCGGCGCCGCGGCGCTGCTCGACTTCCCCGGCCACGGGTTTCTCTCCTCGCCCGGGCAGACCGGCGTGGCGCTCTGGGCGTCGGAGTTCGATCCCCACGGCGGCCTGCAGACCATTCGCTCCACCGCCTTCGACACCGGCACCAGCCTGAGCCTGCCCATCGTCGACGACGGCCTGGCCATCACCACCGACTTCGGCAACCTGCGCGGGCTCACCGCGGTGGTCCCGGTGGCGGGAGGAGCGGTGGTGTACTTCGACGCCGGCTCCAACTTGCCGAGCTGGGTCATCCCGCGCGATCCGCACGAGGGCGTGGCCAGCAGCGCGAGCAACGACTTCCCCTTCGCGACCGACGCGGGGATCGTCGAGCTCGGCGTGGTGACCTCGCTGCTGATCGACCAGGGAGGCCTGGCGGTGGACAAGCTCGTGGTCGAGACCGTGCAGGGCCAGCCGCCCACCGTCCTGGCCAGCACCTTCCTCCCCGTGGGTCCCGACTCGCCTGGCGCCGCCCTGGACCTCTCCGGCGCGAACCCACAGATCATGTCGATCCAGACCGACAACAAGGTGGTCTGGTTCCCCTCGAGCAGCAGCATCAGCGGCAGCGTGCTGGTGAGCGTGAACGCCGACGACGGCGGCGCGCACGTGCTGCCGGTGGGCCTGCCCTTCGAGGTGGGCTCCATCGCCGCGACCACCAAGCACGTCGCCGTGGGCACGCCCACCTCTCCGGAGCTGGTGCTGGTGACGCCCTTCGATGACGGGGGCTTCAGCACCGCCAGCGTGCAGCTCCCCGGGCCGCCGGAGGCGCTCGACCGCGATGTCCTGCAGGAAGGCATGGTGTACGCCGTCGTCCCCGAGCCGCCCATGCTGGTGCAGGTGGACGCCGACGCCGCGCAGGTGGTGCGCTCCATGCCGCTCAACAACCAGCTCCTGGTGGCGGCGGTTCGCCCCGACGGCAAGTGGGTGGCGGTGGCGGCGCAGCGCTACCCGGCGCTGGCGGTGCTCGATGGCCAGACCCTCGTCGAAGACCCAGCGGGCTTTCAGCACTTGGCGCCGCCCGACCAGGTGGACCTCACCTTCCCGGTGAGCGCCGCCTGGCCCACGCCCAACAGCGACCAGCTCTGCGTGGCCGCGGTGCAGTACGTCATCCCCAACGGTCGGCTGGACCAGGGCTACGAGCAGTGGGGCGTGCACTGCGCGCCGCAGGACGCCGAGGGTGATCCCACGGCCGGCTGCGACGTGCTCCCGCCGCAGGCCATCGCCGCCGACGCGGGTTCGCAGATCACCGTGGCCGCGCTGCCCGACGGCCGGGTGCGCGCGCTCGGCGGCGGCCAGGCCTGGGACTGCACCGCCCGTTGCCCCGGCAGCTGTGCGGACGCGGGCGTGTACGGCCTCTTGAGCATGGTCTCCACCCGCTCGGGCGATCTCCTCGGCGTGGCCGAGACGCCCAACGGCCCGACCCTGGAGCGGGTGACGCCCGGCGGAGACAGCCGCTTGCTCTGCGGCGACGTGCCCTGCGTGCGCGAGGGCTTCGCGGGCGTCATCGCCGTGGATCCGCAGGACAAGCTGGCCCTGGTGCTCGGCCACGACGCCGCGCTGGTGAATCTCGAGACGGGCGAGATGGTGGGTCAGCTCTTGTACTTCAGCGACATCCCCGCGTCGGCGGCGTTCAGCGCGGACAGCACCCGGCTCTACGTGGGCACCGAGCTGGGCCACGTGGACGAGTACCTGCTCTCGGACAAGGGCGACGCGAACACCATCCTGCAGCCGTCGCGGAGCATCTTCGCGGGCTTCCCGGTGGCGCAGATCGCGCCCTTCCCCGACGGAAGCCGGCTGATCCTCACCGACTTCGACAGCGACCACCTGCACGTGGTGCAGTAGCGCGAAATAGGCCGCCCCCGGTGCCGTAGACCTGCCAGGCACCACAAGGAGCGCCAATCATGATCGGGATTTCGACCTTCCCCGCCCGCGACAACGCCGTCGGCGCCGCGGTCTTCACCGCCTACACCGCCTTCCTGCTCGCCTGCTTCCTCTGCTTCGCCTGAGCCCCGAGTCGGACCGGTAGCGCCCGTTTCGAGACTCTCCCCCCAGGGGCGGCTACACTTCGGGCACGATGGGGGCTTCCGCCGAGTGTCCTCAGTGTGGCGAAGCCGTGCGGCGCTCGGACGTGGAGTGTCCGAGCTGCGACGCCGTGCTCACCGCCGACCGGCGAAACAAGCCCCGTGAGCGGCCCCGGCCCGCGACCACCCAGGACCGGAAGAAGCCCAGGCGCGCCTCGCCCTCGGTGTCCACCACCGGGCCCCAGCCCGAGCTGGTGCCCCTGAACCGGCTGCTGCACGTGGCCGAGGACGTCGATCTCCGGGCGCTGAAGCTGCACCCCTACGACGCCTGGGTGGTCTCGCTGATCGACGGCAACTCCACGGGCGAGATGCTGAACACCAAGCTGGCCCTGGAAGCGCGGGAGCTGCAGGCGCTGCTGCAGGGGCTCCTCGACCGCGAGGTGATCTTCCTCGGCGACGTGGCCACCCGGGGAAAGAAGCCCCAGCGCGCGTCGATGGACGCGCCCACCCGGCACATCCCTGCCCAGAGCGCGCCCGAGGAGGAAGGCGACGTCGAAGCCGACGAGGGCGGGCCGGAGCCCACCCAGATCCTCTCGCGCGCGCAGTTCAACAAGCCGGGCATGCCCCGCGGCCGGGACCTGAACGCATCGATCATCGGCATGCCCGAGGACGACGACGAGGAGTCCACGGTCAGCCAGGCCAAGCGCGTGACCGAGCGGGGCGTGGACCGGAGCGAGCTGCAGCGCGCGGCGTGGGGCGAGTCGGGCCAGAAGCTGAGCCTGCCGCGGCCCAGCGCCATCGCCGAGCCCGAGCCCGAGACCCAGCTTCACGACGGCGACGCCGATCGCGACGCCGCCGAAGACGACGACGTGCACGGCTCGCTGCCCCAGGAGACGGTGCTCCTCGGCCGCAAGCCGGAGCCGCAAGGCGTGGCCCAGGAGACGATCCTGGTGGGCAAGAAGCCGCAGCCCAAGCCCCCGCGCGCGCCGCCCCGGCCCGTCGAGCCCGAGCCTGCGCCGCGCAAGCCGACCAAGGCCCGCGAGCCCGAGCCGCAGCGGCCGATGTCGGCGCCGGGGTATCGGCCGCCGCAGCCTGCTCCCGCGAACCGGGGCGTGCCCAAGCCGACCCTGGGCATCGAGGACGTCGACGCCCAGGGCGCCCTGCAGGTGGCGCAGCAGATGGAGCAGGCTGGCCGGCTGGAAGAAGCGGTGGCCTACCTGGAGCGCGCGCTGGATCGCCATCCCGAGGCGGCGCCGCTCCACAACCGGCTGGCCATGATCCTCATGCGCGACTTCGAGGACTTCGCGCGCGCGGAAGAGCTCATCCTCCAGGCGCTGCGGCTCGCGCCCGGCCACCCCATGTTCACGCGGAACCTGAACCAGGTGCGCCAGCAGGTGCGCGACGCCAAGCGCAAGCGGCGCTGAGGGCTACGCGCTTCGGAAGCGACGACCGGCGACCACGCCCGACGTCACCGCGCCCGCCACGCCCGTCGCCGCGGCGAGGATGAAGGCCAGCACCACCCGCTCCGGGCGGTCGCCGAAGTGCGGCGCGAGGATGAACGCCAGCCTGAACGCCAGGTATCCGCTCGCCAGCCCCCCGAAGAGGGCCCAGAGGAAGACCTTGATGGCTGAGGGCAGTCCGTCGCGCATCGGCAGAGGATTCCAGATCGGCCGGCTGGCTTTCAAGGGCCTGGCTGCTCAGTGGGCGCTTTCGCATCGCGATTGACCCCCTGGGGCGAGGCCATTACGGTGCGCGCATGCGAGTGGGAATCGTCGTCTTCCCGGGGTCGAACTGCGACCACGACGCCGTGCACGCGGTGGAGGACGTCTGCGGCCACCAGGCCGTGCCCCTCTGGCACAAAGAGGCGGACCTCAAGGCCGTGGACGCGGTGATCCTCCCCGGCGGCTTCTCGTACGGCGACTACCTGCGCTGCGGCGCCATCGCCGCCCTCGCGCCGGTGATGGGCGAGGTGAGGCGCTTCGCCGACTCGGGCGGGCCGGTCTTGGGCATCTGCAACGGCTTTCAGATCCTCTGCGAGTCGGGGCTCTTGCCGGGCGTGCTCCTGCGCAACGCCTCGCTCCAGTTCCGCTGCCAGGACGTGCTCGTCAAGGTCGAGAACGACAAGACGCGCTTCACCTCGAAGGTGCCAGCGCAGACGCCGCTGCGCATCCCCATCGCCCACGCCGACGGCAACTACTTCTGCGACGACGCCACGCTCGAGAAGCTCGAGGCCAATGGCCAGGTGGTGCTGCGCTACGTGGACGAGACCGGCGCGGCGACGGCCGACGCCAACCCCAACGGCTCCCGGCACAACATCGCGGGCATCGTGAGCGCCCAGGGCAACGTGATGGGCCTCATGCCCCACCCCGAGCGCGCGTGCGAGGCCGTGCTCGGCTCGACCGACGGCCTGGGCTTCTTCCGCTCGCTGCTCGGATGAAGCGCGCGCTCGCCATCGCGCTGGTGCTGGCGCCGCTCGCCGCGCACGCGTCGCCGCCGCACGCGGTGGTCGAGGTGCGCCCCGGCGACGTGACCTTTCAAAAGCTCTTCGAGGTGAGCGCCATCGCCTCGGCAGATCCGTCGATCGCCACCGTGGAGCAGATGCCCTCGGGCGAGCTGCTCATCAGCGGCAAGAAGGCCGGGACCACGGACATCGTGGCCATGGCCGGCGGCAAGGTGGTGGGCCTGCGCGTTCATGTCCGGCCGCTCGGCGCGCCGCTCCCGGGCGACGGCGCCGCCCAGCTCGCCGCCATGCAGAAGGCCTGCCCCACCCACCGGCTGGTGGGCGACGGCGCGGACCAACAGCTCGGCGTCACCCCCAGCTCCAAGGAATGTCGGGCCGCGCTGGTGGCGCTCTTCGCCACCGATCGCTTCATGGTGAAGCAGATCTCGGTGGACTTCGACACCGCGTCGCTGCAGGCCCAGCTCGCGGAGATCGAGGAGGCGCTCCAGGCCGCGAAGCTGCCGGTGACCCTGCGCTACCAGGGCGCCACCCTGCTCTTGAAGGGCAACCTCACCCAGGCGCAGGCGGGTCAACTCGCGGTGCTCATCTACAGCCACGTGGTGGGCGGCGCGCCGCTCGACGATTCAGAGCTGGAGATCGAGGCGCCCGACGCCGGAGCCCCAGAAGCGCCTGCCCCGCACAGCGCCCCCGTGCGATGATGCTGGAGGGCCATCTTCGTGGGAGCGGCACCGATGCGCCAGCAGGTGCGTCCGGGTTCCTCTGAGGCATCGACGGGCCTCGTCGGTGCTGCGCGTTTGACGCCGCCTCGCCCGCGCTCTAGGTAGGGCGTTCCGCGGGCGCGCTGCCCGCCGAGGAGCTCTGCCATGGCCAAGTCCGCCCCCAAGCTCGAGGGTGTCGACCTCTTCGGATTCGAGGCGATGCTCACCGACGACGAGCGCGCGGTGAAGACGCAGATGCGCGCCTTCGTGGAGAAGGAGATCCTGCCCACCATCGGCAAGCACTTCGCCGCGGGCACCTTCCCCAAGCACCTCATTCCGCACCTGGGCGAGCTGGGCTGCCTGGGGTCGAACCTCACCGGCTACGGCTGCCCGGGGATGTCGAGCGTGGCCTACGGCCTGGCCATGCACGAGCTCGAGCGCGGCGACGCCGGCATCCGCAGCTTCTGCTCCGTGCAGGGCTCGCTGGCCATGTACCCCATCTGGCAGTTCGGCTCGGAGGCGCAGAAGAACAAGTTCCTCCCCAAGATGGCCAAGGGCGAGCTGGTGGGCTGCTTCGGGCTCTCGGAGCCGGACTTCGGCTCGGATCCCTCCGGCATGCGCACCCGCGCCGTGAAGGACGGAAACCACTACGTCCTCAACGGCACCAAGCTCTGGATCACCAACGGCACCCTGGCGGATCTCGCCGTGGTCTGGGCCAAGGTGGATCAGGGCGGCCCGGAGAGCATCCGCGGCTTCATCGTGGAGAAGGGGATGCCCGGTTTCACGGCGCGTGAAGTGGAGGGCAAGATGAGCCTCCGCGCGAGCGCCACCGCCGAGCTGAGCTTCCAGGACGTCCGCGTGCCCGCGGAGAACTTGCTCCCCGGCAGCGACGGCCTCAAGAGCCCGCTGATGTGCCTGAACCAGGCGCGCTACGGCATCGCCTGGGGCGCGCTGGGCTCGGCCACGGCGTGCTTCGAGGCCGCGCGCGACTATTCGCTGGCGCGGCTCCAGTTCAACAAGCCCATCGCCAGCTTCCAGCTCACGCAGCTCAAGCTCGTGGACATGCTCCAGGAGATCGTGAAGGGCCAGCTGGTGGCGCTGCAGCTCGGGCGCGCGAAGGACGCGGGCAACGTCACGCATCTGATGATCAGCCTCGCCAAGCGGAACAACGTGCGCATGGCTCTGGAGATCGCCCGCGAGGCGCGGTCCATCCACGGCGCGAACGGCATCACCGTGGAGTACGCGCCCATCCGGCACGCGCTCAATCTGGAGAGCGTGTACACGTACGAGGGCACCCACGAGGTGCACACGCTCATCCTCGGCAAGGCGATCACCGGGATCGACGCGTTCGGCGCCTGAGCATCACGCTGCGCGGGATGTCACTGGCACGTCGGGCACTGCAGGCGTGAGCTCTGGCTGGTAAGCTCATCGCAGGTGGCGTTCTGGAAGCAGGTGGCGATGGCGTCCTCGTTGAGGCAGGTGCGGCCGCTCGCGGGGTGCTCGCAGTCGTCCTCGCACTGCTTCTCGCTGGAGGTGATGGCGTTGCACGACGCGAGCTTCTTGCACACGGTCGAGCACGGCGAGCTGCCACAGCCCACGACCACCAGCGCCACCAGGACGACGAACGCGACTCGCATCGCCCCGACGCTAGCGCAGCAAATGCCCGCTGCACAGGACCCGTGGCCGCGTTATCAAAGGGCCATGGAAGCGCCGGTCGTGCTCTTCGACGGGGTCTGCAACCTCTGCACCGCCTCGGTGCAGTTCATCATCGATCGCGATCCCGACTCGGTCTTCCGCTTCGCCTCGCTCCAGTCCGAGGCGGGCCGCCAGGTGCTCGCCAGCGTGGGCCACACGGTGCCCGAGGGCGATCCCGAGTCGGTGCTGCTCGTGGAGGACGGCCAGCTCTACGAGCGCTCCGACGCCGCGCTGCGCATCGCCAAGCGCCTCAAGAGCCCGCTCCGCTTCACGGCGATCCTGCTCGCGCTTCCTCACGTGCTGCGCGACCCCGCGTACAAGTTCATCGCGCGGAATCGCTACCGCTGGTTTGGCAAGGCGACCGAGTGCCGGTTGCCCACGCCGCAGCTGCGTGCGCGGTTCCTCGATTGATCAAATCGACATCAGGTACGCGAGCAGGTCGTTCTTGTCCTGCTCGCTGAGCGTGGCCGTGTTGCCGTGCGGCTTGCTGCCCTTCATCTCCAGCACCGCGCGCAGCGCGAACGTCGCCGTGGGCACCACCGAGCCGCCTTCGACGCCGAGACCACCCGCGCCGCTCTCGAGCAGCGGGAACACGTCCCAGGTTCCAGCGAGCGGCGGAGGTGGCCAGCCACCAAAGATCGGCTCCTGCCACTCGGGGTGCAGCGGGAGGTGCACCGGCGTGCCCACGTCGTCGAAGTGGCCGCGCGTCTGGCGATCCTGATCCGCCGAGAAGGTCGGCCGCGGGTGACAGACCCGCGCCGAGCAGCCGACCTCTTTGCTCTCGAAGAGCTGCATGCCGTGCACCGCGTCGCCGTGCGTGCCGTCGGGCAAGGTGAGCTGCTTCGAGAACGCACCGTCGGCGGCCACGAACGGGTTCGGCGGCGGCGCGAAGAGCGCCTGGTAGTCGGAGAGCTCGCGGATCTCGTCGGTCGAGGGATCCGGGTTGTGGAAGCGATTGCGCGCGAGCACGTCGTGCGCGACCACGTCCAGCGTGGGCAGCGCCGAGGGCGTGAAGTACGGCGCGCTGTCGCGGATGCCGCGCAGCGTGGTCACCCGGTAGATGCGCAGCGGGTGCGTCTTTTCATAGAGCACGCCCGAGGTGTGGCCCTCCATGTGGCAGGCGTCGCAGCTCATGCCCGAGCGGCCCAGGTCGGTGAAGTAGATGATGTCGCCGAGCCGGCGCGCCTTCTGGTTCCACATGTTCGGGCCGTCGAAGGTGGCCGCGAGCGAGAGGTGCGCGGCGTCCTTGACGTCGAGGACGCTCACCGTGCCCGAGAGCCGGTTCACCGCGTAGAGCCTCTGCTTCTTCGCGTCGAGGCAGAGCGCGCGCGGGCCGGAGTGGATGGCCACGCTGGCGCGGTTGTTGGTCTCGAAGTCGCCGTCGGGGCGGATGTGCGGCGTGTTCGCGGGCGGCTGGATGTAGAGCTCGCCAACGAGCGCGTGCTCGGGATCGTCCTTGAGCAGGCCGGTGTCGAAGGCCAGCACGCGGCCCAGCGCGAGATCCGCGGCGTAGAGCCGGTTCTTCACGGGATCGATCGCCAGGCCCTCGAGCACGCCCGCGCCCATGCCCTTGTGGAGCAGCACCTGGTCGGTCTTGGCGTCGATCACCTCGACGCCGCCGTTCATGCTGACCTCCACCTTGTCCGGGTTGGGTCCCACGTTGGGGCCGATGGTGGACGCGAAGAGCAGGTCGTGCGTGGGGTCGTACGCGAGCGCGCGCGCGGCCTTGCCGCTCATCACGTATGCGCCGTACCTGGCCGTTCGGCCGCCGACGATCTTCACGCCCGGTCCGGGTGCGATGCGGACCGGCGCGGGATCTGGAGCGCCAGCCTGCGCGTTCGGCTTGAGGTGCACCACGTCGTCGGTGCCGATCTGCGCCACGTAGAGCGATCGCGACGAAGGCGCGACCACCGAGCGCGGCTGCCGACCCGGCACGCGGTGCGACTCGATCTGGCCGTTCGCGAGATTGACGCGCAGCAGCCCGCCCTGACGCGTGGTGACCCAGGCGCTGTCGCCGTCGAGCGTGAGCGCTTGCGGCCATTCGCCCAGCGGCAGCTTCTTCGACACGCCTGGTTTGCTCGTCGAGAACAGCTCCAGCGCGCTCTCGTACTCGTCGGCGACCACGAGCTGCGAGCCGTCCGCGGTGATCGCCAGCGCCCGCGGCCCGTCGCCCGCATGGATCACGTCGTGCTGCCCGCTGTCGGTGTTGTATCGATATATCTCGTCGGTCGTCGGCGAGGCCACGAAGAGCGCGCTGCCGTCGGGGGTGAGCGCGCAGGCGTAGGGCTCGGCGAAGTCCGCGTCGTTGACCACGGTGATGCTCGCGGTGCCGGGCACCCGGCTGCCATCGGCGTGGCGCACGCTCACGGTGGCCTTCATGCTGTCGGTGAGCGCGTTGAGCTTCTGCGGCGGCAGACGGAGCGTGAGGTGGCTACCGTCGATGAACGTCGCGGGAATGGCGACGGTGAACGGACCTTCGAAGCTCACGAGGTCGCCATTGCGGAAGCCGCCGCCGTAGACCGTCAGCGGGTAGCTGGTCTGGTTGCTGATGACGGTGGGACCAATGGTGTCGAGCCGCTCGGTCACCGGCGGGGGCGGCTTGGGGCCGAGCGCGCTGTAGAGGAAGTACGCGCCACCGCCGAGCACGACGAGCGCGATCACGACCGCCACCATCAAGGAGTTCTTGGTCACGTTGCGCTCGGTGTGGTGCGGTTCACGGCAGCCTCCGCAGGCTGGTCCAGGGAAACGGCGCCCAGAATGGGGTCGTCACCTGCTCGCCGTCGAGCGAGAACCAGGCCTGCCCCGGCGCGGCGTTGAGCACGTGGAAGCTCTGCGCGGGCATGAAGCCCTGGCCCACCAGCGCCAGGCGGTGGCCCTTGCCGTCGTCGGCGATGTCGAGCACCAGCACCGCGTGCCCGAGGTCCTTCGCGGGCAGCACGAAGAAGTCGCCGGGCTGCAGCGCCGCGCGCGCGACGGGCTTGTTGTACGCCCAGAGCGAGCGCGTGCCCGCGTAGGTGAAGACGAAGTCGAGGTACTTGCGAAACGCCGCGCGAGAGCCGTCCGCCGAGGCGCCCGCGCTCCACGACACTTTTTGCCCCGACACCTTGGGCCGCATGCCGCTGCGCCAGTCATCCCACTTCGCGGGCGCGCCGCTGGTGAGCGTGTACTGCAGGCCGTCGCGCGACGCGTTCGCCCAGTGCCACTCGGCGTTCAAGCGGATGATCGAGTCCGCGCACTGCTGCAGATCGCGATCGCCGACGTCGAGCGCGGCCACGGCGGCCACGCGCGGATCCGTGCCCAGGTGCACCACCGAGCCGTCGAAGGCCAGCACTGGCGCGCCCTCGGGCAAGAGCGGCAGCGTGCGCAAGAACGCGCCGAACGACTTCGGATCTTCCGCCACGCGCACGAAGCCCGCAGGCGGCGGAAAGGCGCTCTCCAGGGTGCGCACCGGCTGCTTGGCGTCGAGCCACACATAGCGCGCGCGCTGCGCGGCATCGGGCGGCACGGGCGCTGCGGCGAGGAGCGCGAGGGCGAGCGCGGAGAGCACGGCGGGAGTCTAGGGCGATTGTCCGCTTCGGGAAATCGAACCGAAAAGCCCCCTCGCCCGTTGGAGGCGACCATGACCCCTTCCATCGCCCTCCTGGTGCTCCTCGCCTCGCCCACGCTGCCTCCGCCGCTGCCGCCCGTCGAGCCGCCGACGGTCGAGAAGCTCCAAGACGCGAAGCCCGACAACAAGGAACTGAAGTCGCTCGTCGACGCCGACCAGGCCGATCGCCAGCACCCGCCGATGGATCCCAAGGGATTCCACGCGGTGATGGACCGCGATCACCAACGGCTGGCGCGTGTTAAAGAATTGGTTAAGTCCAACGCGCCGCAGACGGCGAACGACTTCTACGCGGCCGCGCTGGTGCTGCAGCACAGCGAGTCCCTCGACGACTACGCGCTCGCGCGCACGCTGGCGCTCGAGTCGGCCAGGCGCGGGGGTGCGAAGTCGCTCATGCTCGCGGCGGAAGCCTGGGATCGCTGGCTGATGAAGGCCGGTTACCCGCAGCACTTCGGCACGCAGTACCGGCCCAAGGCCGACGACAAGACGACGTTCGAGCTGGCGCCCATCGACTCTGCGACGACCGACGCCGAGCGCGTGAAGTGGGGCCTTCCGCCCCTCGCAGAGATTCCAAAGACGATGTCGCTGCACTAACGCGCGCTGGCGAGCCGCTTCACCGCATCGTGGATCTCGCGCGCGTCGAGCGCCGCGAAGCCCAGGCGTGCTGCCGACTGCGGCTTGCCGTCGAAGGCGAAGCGGCTCGCGGGAAAGAACGCCACGCCGCGCTCGAGCGCGCGTTTGGCCCACGCATCGACGTCGATGCCCGGCTCCACCTTCGCCCAGAGTGAAATCCCGCCAGCGGGGACTTCGAACTCGAGCGCGTCGCGCAGGTGCACATGCAGCGCGTCCGCGAGGGCGTCGCGGCGCGATTGATAGATGCGGCGCATGCGTCGTGCGTGCCGCTGCACCTCGCCGTCCTCGAGGAGCTCGGCCACGGCGCACTCCACGAGCTGATCGCCCTGTCGATCGGCGATGGCGCGCAGCGCGGTCATGCGGGCCATGAACGGAGCCGGCGCGACCGCGAACCCGAGCCGCAACCCCGGCGCGAGGATCTTGGAGAGCGTGCCGACGTAGACCACCGCGCCCGCGCGATCCGCCGACGCGAGCGGCAAGATCGGCCGGCCCTCGTAGTGGAACTCGTGGTCGTAGTCGTCCTCGATCACCGCGAAGCGATGCGTCTCCGCGAGCTGGAGCAGACGCAGCCGTCGTCCCGGAGAGAGCACGGCCGTCGTCGGATATTGGTGGTGTGGCGTGAGGTACACCGCGCGGATCTTGTGACGCGCGAGGTGCGCGGCGAGCTTGTCCACGTCGAGCCCGTGTGCGTCCACCGGGAACGGCTGGAGCTGCGCGCCCGCGAGCTTGAGCACCTCCCACGCCGGCCGATAGCCGAGGGCCTCCACCGCCACCACGTCGCCCGGACGCACCAGCGCGCGGGCCGCGAGATCCAGCGCCATCTGCGAGCCTCGGGTGATGATCACGCCTTCGGCCCCGGCGGCGACACCGCGCGTCTGGGAGAGCATCTCCGCCACCGCCGCACGCAGCCGCGGATGACCAGCAGAGTCCGCCGCGTAGTCCAGCAGCGTGCGACCGTGCACACGAAGCGCGCGTCGATACGCACGCGCGAGCGCGCCCGCGGGCACGAGCCGCAGATCCGGCACGCCGCCGCCGAGCGAGAGCACGCCCCGTGGCAGCTTCGGCGCGAGCGGGCTCGGCGGGGCAGGCTCGAGCTCGAACGTGGTGCGCGCAGGCAGCTCGGTGCGCAGCGCGCCCGCGAAGCGCCGCGGCGTGACCTCGGGCAGCGCGCTCGACACGAACGTCCCGCGCGCCGGTTCGGTGGCGATCCAGCCCTCGGCCTCGAGCTCCTGGTACGCGGCGAGCACGGTGTTGCGGTGGATGCCGAGGGTCTCGCCCAGGGTGCGACTTCCCGGGAGCGCCGCGCCCGGCCGCAGCCGTCCGCGCCGGATCTCCTCGGACAGCGCGCGTGCAAGCTGCAGGAAGAGCGGCGTGTCCCCCTTCGGATCCAGCGCGATCGCGAGCTGCCAGCGCATGATGCTGGTCTAAGTGATTTTGTGGTTCTGGTCCATCTGCACAGACCAGATCGGCGTCATGCTGGAACCATGGATCCGCTCCAGCGCCTGACCGCCGGGCCCGCGTGGCTCGCCACCACCGACGCCGATGGCTCGCACCGCATCACAAGCGTTCTCGCGACGCGCCAGCCCGAGCACCTGGGCTTCGACACCTCGGCCCTCCCGCGCGGACGGCAGGCGCTCTTGCGCGCAGAGCACGAGCTCGCGTCGCCGTTCGAAGATCGCGCGCTCACCCACTGGGCCGAGGCGCGCGGCGTCCTCGACGAGCGCGGGCTGCGGCTCTCGAGCGTGCAGGCAGGTCTGCCGTCGGGCGTGGACCGCGCGCTCCTCGAGCGGCTCTGGCTTCGCGGTGAACCGCGCGACGCCGACGCGATCCAGGAGCTCTTCGATGCGCATCCGGAATCGCGGCCCGCATTCCTCGAAGGACCGCCAGGCTTCTCGCTGTGCTGCGCGCTCACCCACGCCGAGCGCGAATGGGCCGTGGACATGCTCGCGCCGCTCTATTGGAACGTGGGGCTGCCGCGCGAGCTCCTGGCGCGCGCGGTCCACGGCGCCGTGTGCAACGTGGGCGCGCGCGACGCGAGCGGCAAGCTGGTGGCCCACGCGCGCGCCATCTCCGACGGCGCCAAGTACGCGTGGGTCTACGACGTCGTCGTCCATGAAGCGCTGCGCGGCAAGGGGCTCGGCCAGGCGTTGATGAAGCTCCTGCTCGATCACCCGCGCGTGCGCGGCGCGCGCCAGGTGCTGCTCGCCACCCGCGATGCACAGAAGCTCTACGCGCGCTTTGGCTTCATCGATCGCCGGGACGTACCGCCCAAGGCCTACACCTCGACGGAGATGGTGCTGCGGCGCGCCATCTGACCTTCTCGTTTGACGCCGTTTCCGCGAAGATCGACCCGCGACTTCCCATGGCTGGGCGCTCGCGTGTCGAACTCCGGGAGCGTGGATGGCCAGGGCCTTGGACGAGGAGGAGCTGCGCGCCCTCTACGTCGAGCTCGCGCCGGCGGTGCACCGGCGCGCCCTGGCCCTCCTCGGCGACGAGAGCGAGGCCTGGGACGTGGTGCAGGACGTGTTTCGCAAGCTGGTCGAGTCGCCCGCGGCCTTTCGCCGCGAGGCGCGGCCCATGACCTTCGTGTACCGCGTGGCCACCAACCTCTGCTTGAACCTGCTCCGTGCCCAGCGCGTCCGCAGCCGCGCCGATGCGCCTTCCGAGCCCGCGCTCCAGCCTGCGCAAGCCGACGCACGCGAGCTGCTCATGCACCTGCTCGATCGGCTCGACGAGCGCGCGCTGCAGATCGCCACCCTGCACTTCTTCGACGGGCTGACGCAGGAGGAGATCTCGGACGTCATCGGCCTCTCGCGCAAGACGATTGGCCTGGAGCTGCAGAAGATCCGCGCGCTGGCCGCGGCGCTCGGCGGAGGCGCCGCATGAACCACCTCTCCGATCTCACGCTCGACGAGCTGGCCGGCCGCGAGCTGAGCGCGCCGCACCTGGCCGAGTGCGCGGCCTGTCGCGCGCGGCTCGAGGCGTTTCGAAGCTTCCGGGCGCGCTCGCTCGCGAGTCCGCGCTTCGAAGAGATCCGCGCGTCGCTCAAGCCGCCTCGGCGCATGCGCTGGGTGCCCTTTGGATTGGCGCTCGCCGCCTCGCTCGCGCTGGCGCTCGTCGTCGCGCCGCGGCTCGGGCCGCACGAGCGCATCAAGGGCAAGCCCTTCTTGCAGTTGGTGACCGCGCGCGGCGAGAGCGCGGGGCCCGTCTCGCCCGGCGCGCGGCTGGGGCTCACCGTGAACGGCGCCGGAAGCGGCTACGTGCTCGTGGTGGCGCTCGCGCCCGACGGCGGGGTGTCGCAGCTCTGGCCCGTGCACGGCGAGGTGAGCGGCGCCATCCCGCCGGGCTCGGCGCGGCTCGAGCCGCCCTTCGAGGTCACGCCGGGCTCGGCGCACCTGGTGGCGCTCTTTTCGGACGCACCGCTCGACGCGCGCGAAGTTCTTAACCATCCGGTGACATCCACAATCCCCGGCGAGCGCGCCCGCGCCGAGACCGACCTGGTGGTCGAGGAGAATTCGCGATGAGCCCTCGTGTGCTTGCTGGCTGCGCGCTGGCCTTGGCGCTCGTGCCTCCGTCGTCCGCGCACGCGCGCCGCTGGGCGGTGATCGTGGGCAACAACGTGGGCGACGCCGATGACGCGCCGCTGCGCTACGCCGAGACCGATGCCAGGCGGCTGGCCGACGTGCTCGCCGAGGTGGGCGGCGTCCACGCCGACGACGAGGTGCTGTTGCTCGGACGCAGCGCGGCCGACGTCGCGCAGACGCTCAAGTCGCTCGAGGAGAAGCTGAGGCTCGAGGCCCAGCCGGCGGATCAGCTCATCGTCTACTTCAGCGGCCACGCCGACGAAGGCGAGCTGCACCTTGGCGGCGGGCGCTTGCCGCTCGCGGAGCTGAACGCGTACGCGCAGCGGGTGCCCGTGGGCGTCGCGGTGTTGATCCTCGATTCGTGTCGATCCGGATCCGTCACTCGACTGAAGGGTCTCAAGCCGCTGGGCGGAACGGCGGTGAGCGTGGAGCTGCCCGAGGTGCGCGGCCGCGTGGTGATCGGCTCCTCGGGGCCGGACGAGCTCGCGCAGGAGTCGGACGCGGTGGGCGGATCCTTCTTCACCCACCACCTGCTCGCGGCGCTGCGTGGGCTCGCCGACACCAGCCACGACGGCGTGGTCACCCTCGAGGAGGCGTACACCTACGCGTACGCGCACACCGTCGAGTCCACGTTCGCCACCGAGGGCGGCGTGCAGCACCCGAGCTTCCACGTGGATCTCCGCGGTCAGGGCGCGCTCGCGCTCACCGCGCCCGGGCGCGCGCGCGGAAAGCTCCGGCTCGAGCTCGCAGACGTCGCTGAAGTGCTGGTGGTGAAGTGGCCGTCGAACGAGCTGCTGGGCGAGTTCGTGAGCCCGGCCGGCGCGGCGGAGCTCGCGGTGCCGCCGGGTGCGTACGCGGTGCGCGTGCGTCGCGGCGCGCAGAGCGCCGAGCGGGAGATCACCGTGCCCGAGGGCGGCTCGGCCGTGCTTCACGACGGCGACTTCGAGCTCACCGCCGTGGCCCCGACGCGCTCGCGCGGACCGATGGACACGGTCCGGCTCGCGGTCGGCGGCTCCGCCGGTCTTGGCCTGACGCGGAATGCCTCGACCGGTGTGGGCTTTGGCATCGGCGCGGAGCTCGACTCGCCCGGCTGGCCGAGCGTGGCCAAGCACCTCGCGGTGGATCTCGCCGCGCGCTCCAGCGACGCGACGGGCGAGGTGACCTACCGCGAGCGCACGCTCGATCTCCGCGCCGGTCCGGGTTGGGTGAGCTGGCTGGGCCCCGCCCGGCTGCGGCTCGCGCCCGAGCTCGGCGCCATTGGCGTGCTTCAGGATCGCCTGCCGGGAAACCTGGCTCGCAACTCGCTGGCGCCCGAGCTCGGCGCGAGCGCCGCGCTGGAGCTGGGGCTCGTGGGGCCGGTGGCGGTGTTCGCAGATGCGTTCGGCGGCGGCGCGCTCTTGAACACGGTGGTGGGCGCGGAGCTGCGCCCGCGCGTGGACGGCGTGCTCGGGCTGGCCGTGCGGATCTGAGTTCCCATCGAAGCGAGCGCGCGTGTCCAAGGTCGGTCGACGCACTGGAGCGAATCATGAAGCGACTGATCCTGGCGGCGCTGATCCTCGCGGGCTGCGGCAAGCCGCTCTACGAGTCGAGCGGGAGCACGAGCGGAAGCAGCGGCACCTCGGGGCAAACGCAGGACATCACCGTCACGGGCACGCGCCGCGCGCCGAACGTGATGTTCGTGGTGGATCGCTCGGGGTCCATGGCGGACAACCCGGACGACAGCTCGGATCCCTCGTGCGTGGGCACATCCGGGCAGCACGGGTACACGTGCAAGTGGGACCAGCTTCTCTCGTTGATGGCGGGCGACGGCATCAATTCGGGCTATGTGCAGCAGCTCCAGGACACGCTGGGGCAAGCAGCCGGTGAACCCGCACAGCTTGGGCTCATCACGTACGCAGGTTCCGCAGCGTGCGACGTGGGCGTGGTCCAAGAGGCCGTCGCAGCCAACAACGCGGCCAACATCAACCGGGATCTGGATGCGATCGCGCCCCAGGGCGGCACGCCGACCGCTGCCACGCTCGCGGTGGCACGCGACGCGCTCCTCGCAGCTGCGGACAGCACCGGCCGCGATTCGTACGTGGTGCTCCTCACCGACGGCGCGCCCAACTGCGATCCGAATTTCCCCGCGACCTCCGCCAACTGCCAGGACGGCACCCAATACTGCGTCGGCGCCAACGCGTGCGTTCAGTCGAACGGGACACTCGATGGCGCGGCGCCGCTCGGTTGCCTCGACGAGGACGCCTCCGTCGCGGCAGTACAGGACCTCTTCAACAACGGCATCCAGACCTTCGTGATCGGCTTCGGCGCTGACTTCAACGACACCGCCAGCCTGGCCAACGACACCCTCAACAAGATGGCTCTCGCAGGCGGCGAGCCGTTTACCGCCAATGGCGCGCTGACGACGTCGTTCTACCGAGCCAGTTCTGCCGCCGACCTCGGGGCCTCACTCCAGGACGTGTCCAATGCCATCCAGAACCGCTGCGGCTTCCGGCTCGCCGAGGCCGCGCCGGTAACCATCTCGGCTGCCAAGGTGCAGAGCGGCAGCACCACCATCTCGCTCACCCTGGGAACGATGCTGCTCAGCACCGACCGCAAGAGCCTCACGCTCTCCGACACGGTCTGTCAGGAAGTCTCGGGCGACCAGGTCTCGTTCATCTTCACGCCGTAGCGACAGGACCACGCCATGAAACGCGTCTTCTTGCTCGCGGCCATCGCTCTCGCGGGGTGCAACCAGCCGCTCTACGAAACCTCAACCACTGGAACGAGCGCGACGGGCGCCAGCGCCACGGGCACGTCTCAGACGAGCAGCTCGGCCGCTGGGGCGAATGGCGCAGCCGGCGCGACCGGAGGCACTGGAACAGGGGCGACGACGGGCGGCGTCAGCAGCGGAGCCGGCGTGACCGGCGGAATCACGACTGCCGGAGCGACGACAACCACACTCAGCAGCACCATGGGCGCCACGGGCTTCTCCGGCTCCTCGATGAACGCGTTCCTCGGCCAGCGCGTTACGCCGGAGATCGTGTTCGTGGTCGACCGCTCGAACGCGATGGCCGCACCGATCAACACCGCCAGCCAGGACTCCAAGAGTGTGGAGGTGCGGTACGGCCTGACCGACGAGCTGGTCGCTCTGGGCCGCTCGTTCTCCAGCGACGGCGGTGCTCCGATGGTGGGGCTCGTCGACTATCCCAAGTGGACCAGCGCCGCGCCCGAGGGCAACAACCTGTGCCTTCCGGCTGAGCTCTCGGTGGCGCTCACGCCGCTCGCTGTGGCAGCGGATGGCTCGAACGAGGTCCCGACCGCAGATGCGATCGACAGGGCGGTCGCTGGACTGACGCCGTTCGGCCAAGCCCCGCTCGTGAGCGGCCTCACCAAGGCGCGGGCGCTGTTCGATCCATTCGCCGACCGGTATGTGGTGGTGATCGCCGCGGGCGCACCGAACTGCAACCAGGCCTTCGCCGATCCGCCAAGCACTTGCGTCGACGGATCTTTGGGCTGCGTATTTCCGGGCTCGTGCTACGACGCGAGCGGAAACGCGGAGAGCAGCGACACGCCGCTGGGCTGCGCCGACACCGACCTTGCCTCGAGCACGCTCACCAACATGGCACAGGGCGGGATCCCGACGCTCGTCATCGGCGTCGGGGCGGATTTGCAGGACCCGACCTCTACGAGCCACGTCGCGCTGGACCAGCTTGGGCTCGCAGGTGGCCTGCTCCAACCTGCGGACGACGGGGGCGCGCACTTCGAGCTCGCGACGGACCAATACTCGCTGCAGGCCGCGCTCTCGCAGGTCGACGACCTTCTCCAGACCGAGTGCACCATTCAGCTGGCGCAGGCGGTCCCGGCCGATGCCACGTTGATGCAAATCAGCACCGCCGGTTCCTTCGGCATGCTGCCCCGCTCGGACTGGACGCCCAGCGGCGACGGCCTCTCGGTGAAAGTCATCAGCCCGGCGTGCGGCACCATGGCCATCGGCGTGCCCCAGCAGATCACCTTCTACAACTGACTCGCCCGCCCGCTCGCTCCGCAAACCAGTGCCCGCCGCCGCGCCCGGTGCTAGCCTTCCTGCGCGATGGCCGACTCCAAGCTCTCCCGCCGCCGCTTCCTCCGCAACGCCGCGTTCGCCGGCGGCGGCGTCTACCTCGTCGAGTGGGGCTGGGCCTGCAAGCAAGAGCCCAAGCCCGCGCCCGCTCCCCAGGTCACCAAGAAGCCGCAGGACGCCGCGCCGCTCTCCAGCTCGCACCGCGTCTTCACCGACGCCGAGTTCGTGGCGCTCACCGCCGCCGTCGCGCGCGTGTTGCCGACAGACGAGGATCCGGGCGCCCTCGAAGCCGGCGTGCCCGAGTACTTCGACCGCGTCTTCACGGATCCGGATCTGCACCACATGCGCGACGACTTCGTCGCCGGCTTGAACGCGCTCGACCGCGCCAGCAAGCGCGAGAACCACGCGCCCTTCGCCCAGGCCACGCCCGAGCAGCAGGACGCGCTCCTGCGCAAGTGGGCCACCATGCCCGGTCCCTCGGGCGAGGCGCACTTCTACGAGACGCTCATCACCTTCACCCTCGAGGGCTTCCTGGGCGATCCGGTCTACGGCGGCAACCAGAAGCGCGTGGGCTGGGCGCTGGTGGGCTTCGACCCTGGCCCGCCCATGCCCATGAAGCCCTCCGGCGAGATGCCCGACATGCCCGGCATGAAGCACGGCAAGTGAGCCCACCTTGGCCATGAACGATCCCGTCGACGTGTGCATCATCGGCTCGGGCGCCGGCGGCGGCCCGATGGCGCTGGAGCTCGCCAAGGCCGGCTTCAAGGTGGTGGTGCTGGAGAAGGGCAAGCACCACAAGCGCGACGAGTTCGTCCACGACGAGATCATGATGTCTCGTCGCAACTTCTTCGTGCCCTACCCCTGGGACGAGCCGCACCTCATCCGCAAGGGCGACGGCAAGTTCGAGAAGAGCAACGAAGCCTGGACCAGCAACGTGGTCGGCGGCGGCACCGTGCACATGAGCGCCTTCTTCTGGCGCATGCACCCCATCGACTTCAAGTTGCGCTCCACCATCGGCCCCATCCCCGGCGCCAACCTGGTGGACTGGCCCATCACCTACGACGAGATGGCGCCGTACTACGAGAAGGCCGAGAAGGCCGTGGGCGTCTCGGGCAAGGCCGTCGAGCATCCGTTCGCGCCTCCACGCAAGGGCGACTACCCCACGCCGCCGCTCGAGGAGCACCCCATCGCGAAGGAGATCGATCGCGTGGGCAAGCAGATGGGGTGGAACCCGTTTCCCACCCCGCGCGGCATCACCAGCCGCCCGTACAATGAGCGCGGCGGCTGCAGCTACTGCGCGCTCTGCGGCAGCTACGGCTGCGAGATGGGCGCCAAGGGAAGCTCGCTCGAGTCGTTCCTCCCCGGCGCGCTGGCCACCGGCAAGTGCGAGATCCGCGCGGAGAGCATGGCCGTCGAGATCGAGGTGGATCCGAAGACCAAGAAGGCCACGCGCGTGGTCTACCTCGACGCCAAGGGCGAGCGGCAATCGCAGGAAGCCAAGGTGATCGTGGTGAGCTGCACCGCCGTGGAGAGCGCGCGGCTCTTGCTCAACTCGCGCTCGGGCGCGTTCGTCTCCGGCCTCGCCAACAACAACGGCCAGGTGGGCAAGAACCTCGTGTTCAGCTCGTTCGGCGAAGCGCGCGCGGATTTCCACATCGGCAAGCGCAAGCAGAGCTGGCCCTGGCTCGACGACCCCGCGCCGTTCGTGCAGCGCAGCCTCGCCGACTTCTACTTGATGAAGGACGCGAGCTTCGGCTTCCGCAAGGGCGGCCTGCTCTCGTTCCTCTGGCGCCACCCGAACCCGATCTTCGCGGCCATCAAGATCGCCGGCACCGGCGGCTCCGACGCGCTCTTCGGCAAAGCGTTGAAAGACGCGCTCCGCAGCTACAAGGACACCAAGACCCTGCAGTTCGAGACCTTCGGCGAGTTCTACGCCACCGACGGCACCTACGTGACCACCGACGACAACGTGAAGGACAAGCACGGCCTCCCGGTGGCCAGCATCACCATCAACCGCCACCCGCACGACCTCGCGCAGACCAAGTTCCTCGTCGAGCGCGGCATGGAGGTCTTGTCGGCGCTGGAGCCGGAGAAGCTCGAGCTCATCGGCGAGGCGGGTGAAACCAAGATCCTGCAAGGCGGCACCTGCCGCATGGGCAAGGACCCGGCCACGAGCGTGCTGGATCCGCACTGCCGCACGCACGAGGTGCCCAACCTCTACGTCGTCGACGGCAGCTTCATGCCCACCTCGAGCGGCGTGAGCTTCACGCTCACCATCATGGCCAACAGCTTCCGCGTGGCCGACTACCTGGTGAAGCAGATGAAGCAGGGCAAGACGGGCTGATGGCGGAAGCGAACGCCGAGCTGCGCGCGCTCTGGCGCACGGCCACGCGCGAGTCCATCGACGATCGCGGCGACGCGACGGGCGTCGCGGCCCTGCGAGAGATCGACGGCAAGCATGTCGCGGTGGCGCTGCAGCCGCGCGACAACTCGGCGCTCCTGCGGCTGCGCAGCTTCCTCGACGATGCGCGTGGCGTGGTGCTCCTCGAGGCGCTGGTGAAGGCCCACGCGCGGCTCCTGGAGCAGCGCGCGCCGGGCGCGGCGCCGGAGACGGAGTCGCTGACCATCCTCACCCTGGCGAGCGTGATCGACGAGCCCGAGGCGCTCTTGCGCGCGCTCAAGCCCGGACACTAGTTAACCAAGCGGTTAACTCAGCAAGAAGCCCGCGGCCGCGTCGAGCTCGGTGCGGAGCTGATCCAGCGCCTCGCCGATGTCGTCGAAGAACTCGCGCTCCGCGGCGCCTTCCTGCTCCAGGCCCTTCTTCTCCGCGCCCTCGGCACGCGCGAGCCGGAGCTGCAGCCGCGCCGCCGCCGCCTCGCGATCCTGCTCGAGCCGCGCCTTGGCCTGGCCCACGTCCTCGGCGAGCGCGCGCTTGGCCTCGGCCGTCGCCAGCGCCAGCGCGGCCTCCAGCGGCTGCACCAGCTTGTCGAGCGGCACCGCCTCGCGGCGCATCGGCTCAGCCTCGAGATCCGGATCCACCAGCTTCTCGACGAGATCCTTGCGCAGCTTGGGCTGGCCGCCGTCGGGCGCGGTGATCACCACGTCCAGGCTCATGCGCGGCAACAAGCGCTGCGCCGCGCGCGAGGGCACGCGCGTGCCACCGGCCACGTCCGCGGCCTCGGGCAGCTCCCACAAAAAGCGGAACTGGAACCCGAGCGCGCGCTCGCGCGCGGGGATCTTGCGGAACGTGCTGCGGCCCACCTGGCCGTCGCGCGCGAGGCCGATGAGCGCCTCGACCAATCGATGACCCGAGCCGTAGTACTCGATCTCTTCGCGCTCGATGGCGGTGTCGCGCCAGAACGAGCCGAGCATCGTCTCCGGATCTTCGGGGATCACCACGCCCGGCAGCGCCTCGATCTTCATCTCGCGCCCCAGCGTGAACGCGGCCTCGAAGGCCTCCACCTGCTCGTCGGTGTCCACGCCGATGCCCGCCTGCTGCGCGAGCCGCACGGTCACGTCCTCGAGGCGTTCCTCCAGCTCGCGCGCGAGCAGGGTGAGGCCCTCCTCGAGCTCGCCCGCGTCGACCGGCCCGCTCTCGTCGCGCTCCGCCAGCGACTCGGGCAGGTCCTCGATTACGCCCAGCCGCTCGGCGCCGCGCACCAGCAGCCGCGCCACCGACTCCTTGTCGAGCGAGCGGCGATCGAGCAGGGGATCGAAGTTCTCGCGGATCTCGGCGCGCGCGAGCTCCACGCGGTCGCGCAGCTCCTTGGCGTACGCGTCCCAATCCTTCTCGTTGCCGGCGGCGGCGAGCCTGGCCACCTGCTCTTCCACGCCGTCGAGCACGGGATCCAATCCGCCCACCGGCTGGGTGAACACGCCCACCGCATCGGCGAAGAGCTCGGTCACGCGCGCGCCGGTGGTGCCGTCGGCCTCGAGCACGTGGATGGACATGTCGCGGCGCTGGCCCACGCGATCGATTCGGCCGATGCGCTGCTCCACCACCGCTGGCGAGTAGGGCAAATCGTAATGAACCAGGTGTCGACAAAACTGAAAGTTGCGACCTTCGCCGCCGAGCTCGCTCGAGAGCAGCACGCGCGGGCCGTCCTCGTGGCGGAACCGGGCCACCTGGCGGTCGCGCTCCACCGCGGGCAGGTCGCCGTGGTACTGCGCGCTCGCGAAGCCATCGCGCTCGAGCTGCGCCGCGAGCATGGTCAGCGTCTCGCGCGCCTCGCTGAAGATGAGCACCTTCTCGTCCTTCGGAATCTCGCGCAGCAGGTCGCGCAGTGCGCGATAGCGCGCGTCGCGATCCGGTCCTTCGAGGGCGCGCGCCTTCTGCGCCAGCTTGGCCAGCGGCGCGTGCTTCACGCCGGTGAGCGCCTGCGCCGCCGCCGCGGGCGAGCTCTCGATGCGACGAAGCAGCGCGCCACCGACAGCGCCCGTGGGCACGTCGCCCGCTTCCTGGCCTGCGCGGAACGCCTTCTGTGCCTCGGCGATGAACTTCTTCTCGTCGGCCGAGAGCTTCACCGCGTGCCGCTCGAGCACGCGCTTGGGAAAGCCGCCCACGGCCGCCCGGCGGTTGCGGAGCAGGCGCGTCGATAATGTATAGCCCTCGGCCAGGTGCTCGAGCAGCCGGTCGCGATCCGCGGGGCGCTTCTTCCACGCGTCCATGAGCTGCTTCAGCTTCGCATCGCCTGGAAAGCGCGCCACCAGCGCGTCGGCCAGCGCTGAGGCCTCGGAGGCGCCCGCGAGCACCGCGCGCGAGAGCTCGGCCACTTCACCCGAGCGCGCCAGCCGGTTGCGGAAGTCCGCCGGATCGCGCGCGGCCGAGGGCTCGAGCAATTGCAGAAGATGAAAGTACTCCTCCTGATCCAGCGCGAGCGGCGTGGCGGTAAGGAAGAGCACGCCCCAGCTCGCCTTCGCCAGCTTCTCCGCGGCAGCGAAGGCCTTGGCGCCGGCGAGGTGGTGGGCTTCGTCGAAGACCACCATGTCCGGAGCGCCCTCGAGCGAGGTGAGCGCGTCCACGGCTTCGTCCGAGCGCGCCAGCAGCTCCAGAGAGGTGAGGATGCGATCGTGCCGCAAGAACGGCGACGTGGTGGGATCCTTCTTGCGCTCCGCCTCGAGCCGCTCGCCGTCGAGCAACGTAAATCGCAAATTGAATTTTCTATACAGTTCCGCGAGCCACTGCAGCGTCAGGTGCCCCGGCGCGACGACCAGCAACCGCCGCCCCAGCCCGCTCTGCGAAAGCGCGCTCAGCACCATGCCCGCTTCGATGGTCTTGCCGAGACCCACCTCGTCGGCGAGCACGAAGCGCGGCGCGCGCGCGTTGAGCACGCGCTGCACCACCGACACCTGGTACGGCTTCACCATCACGCGGCTGGCGAAGAGCGCACCGAGCGCGTCGCCGCGGCGCTGCAGGTCGAGCGTCACGGCCTCCTGGCGCAGGGCGAAATGATCCGGCGAGTCCCACTGGCCGGCCTTGAGCGCCGCGATTGGGCCGGCCTCGGGCGGCGGCGCGAAGACCTCGCGCTCGTCGACGACCTTGCTGCCGCCTGCGGTCTCGACTTCGTACTTCACATAGCCGTCGAGGTTCTTGCCCTTCTCGCCGAGGATCACCGCGGGCGCGCGCGCCGCGCCGATCTGCACCGGCGAGCCGGGCGGAAAGCGGTAGGCGGCGAGCGCGGGGTCGCGGGTGGAGAGGACCACCGGGCCGTCGAGGCGGCCGGCGAAGAGCACCTTGATGAAGCGCCCTTCTTCCGCGCTGCCCAGCACCGCTCCCACGCCCCAGCCCGGCTGCGCGCGGTGGACGAGCTTCATGCCCAGCTTCCAGGAGGTCGCCATGGGCGCGCAATCTAGCCGCTGGAGCCGCGGCTTGCAGCGAAAACTGAAGATATATCGTGATGTATCGAACTACTTCAGCCCGTTGTTCAGCGCCTTGAGCAGCGCGTCCACGAGGTCGAAGTAGGTCTTGATCTCCGGCTTGGCGCCCACGTCGCTCGGGGCCGACACCACGTGCGCGCCGCTGTGGGCTGCCACGTCGTCGGCAATGGCGCGGTTGTAGAAGTCCTCCACGATGAGGAGCTTCACGCCCTGCGCCTTCATCTGGGTGATGAGCTGCGCCAGGTGATCCGGCGAGGGCGGGATGCCGGGCTTGTTCTCGATGTAGCCGATCTCGTCGAGCTTGAGCCACGCGGACACGTAGCTCCAGCTCTTGTGGTACGTGACGACCTTCTGGCCCGCGAGCGGCTTGGCCGCGGCCTCCCACGCGGGCACGTGGGCCTGCACGTCGGCCACGAACTTCTTGAACTGCTCGTCGAAGTAGGCCGCGTCCTGCGGGCGGAGAACCTTGAGCCGCTCGCTGATGCCCTTGGCGATGCGCACCGCGTTCACCGGCGGGATCCAGTAGTGCGGGTTGCCCATGGGGTGGATGTCGCCCTGGCTGCGGTCGACGCGGGTGATGGGCACATCCAGCAGCTTGATGAACTGGGAGCAGTCGAGGTTGCCGGGCTGGCCCACCATGATCTTCTCGTTGCGCGAGCCAGTGACCAGCGGCGGAAGCCAGCCGATCTCCAGCTCCAGGCCCACGTGGATGAGCAGGTCGGCGCGGTTCAACGTGAGCATCAGGTTCGGCTTCGCCTCGACGAAGTGCGGATCCTGGTAGCCGTGCGAGAGGCTCTCCACCTGGACCTTGTCGCCGCCCACGCGCTTGGCGAGATCGGCGAAGGTCTGGATGGAGGTGACCACGCGCAAGGGCTCGTCAGCGCGGGCGATGGCCGGCGCGAGCAGCGCGGCCAGGAGAATCAAGAGAGAGCGCTTCATGGAGTCTTTCCTCGCTTGCCATCTGCTTCGACGCAAGCTTCAAAGATTTGTTTCATTCGCTAGAAGGCATGCGCGCCGTGGGCGCCCATGGCGATCTCGAGCTGCAAGAGGCCCATGTAGTTGGTGGCCCACGACGAGCCTCCGCCAAGCGGGCCGACGGGCGTGTTCACGTCCTCGCGCTCGCCGTAGAGGCGGATCTTGGCGAACTCGCTGGTGACGAACGTGACATCCGCTGCCACGCGATTCACCTCAGGCTGGATGTCGCTCGTGGGCGCGCCGAGGAAATCCTCGCGCACGCCCACGAACCAGCGGCGATCGAGCTGGAAGACGAGCTGGCTGTAGAAACCGCCGTCGACCTTGTCGCTGCCGAGGTTCGTCAGCGACGCATCACCGGTGATGAAGACTTCGCAGTCTCCGGTCGACGTTCGCACGCAGGTGTCTCCCGAGGTGTGGCGTACGTAGTACTCGCTCTGCCACGCCACGCTGAAGTAGCCGCCGCTTTGGTTGGGAGGCTTGAACTTCACGTAGAGGTCGGATCCATAGAGCTGGGTCGCGGCGTCGGCGAGAACGCTGGAGCCCAGGGCGGCCAGGCCTGCGGGGGTGGTGGGGGTTCCCAACGGCACGTTTCCGCGTCCAAACGCCGCGCTCAAGCCCCAGTAGATCGACAGGCTCTCGGTCGCGGGCACGAAGAGCTTCGCCTCGCCGGTGTACGTGAGGTCCTGCCGCGGGCCGCCGCCGAACGTCGAGGGCTGTGAAGTGTCGTCGGGCTCGGCCACGCTGAAGGCCTCGCCGAGGAACTGCAGGAAGAACGGCGTGGGCGCCAGCCAGCTCACCTGCACGCCTGGCGCGCGCAGGCCGTCGGTTCCGAGGTACGCGGCGTTGATCAGCGGCCGACGGGTGAAGTCCTGCACGTGCAGGTGCTGCCCGTTCTGACGCCCGATCGCCGAGCGGAACTCGCCCGCCTTCACCTGCAAGTCGCCCGGCAACGACGTCGCCGTGATGTACGCCTCTTCGACTTCCAATCCGTTCAGGTTGGGGATGGTGAGGAACATGTCCGCGCGGAAGTACGGATCCACCACCGCCTGCAGGCCGACCTCGGCCTCCTGAATCGTGAAGCCCGCGAAGCGCCCGGGCTTGAGCTGCTGCAGGTCTGGATCATCGCCCGCGAGCGAGTACGGGAAGTGCGGCGCGTAGCCGCCCGTGGCGTCGATGATCGCGGAGATGTCCGGGTTCATGGACTGGAACACGCGCGCGCCAAATGACATCGGCGCGGCCACCGGTGCAGGCGCAGGTGCAGCCGCGTTGGGAGTTGGCGCAGGCGTGGGGGCACCGGCCGCTTCGTTGATCTGATTCATCAGATCCGAAGCGTCCGCGCCGCCTGCATCGACCGCAGGCACGTCGCCAGCGTCGGGTGAAGCTTGCGGCGCAGGCTGCGTCGAACCGGCGTCGGCGGGCACCTGGGCCCACGCCGTCGCGGAGAAACCGAAGACACAAAATACAATTATAAACTTCATCGATAACGAGCCCTCATTGTCCCCGAAACAGGAGACGGACGGGCCTCTGCGCGCGTTATTCATCCGCGCACCCCGAGCTTCTCGATCGCGCGCTTTCCGCCCGCGACGATCCAGAACGCCGACGCCAGCGCCACCATCATCGGACCGGTGGGCAGCGAGAACGTCCACGACAGGTAGTAGCCCAGCCCCGCCGAGACGATGGCGAGAAACACCCCAATCCAAATCACCGGCCGCAGCCGCTCCGAGAGCAGCAGCGCCGCGCCCGCCGGCAGCACCAGGAACGCGAACACGGGCAAGGCACCGAGCGCGCGCGTGGTCACCGCGACGGTGAGCGCGAGCGAGAGGTGCAGCACCAGGTCCAGATTCCGGACCGGGTAGCCGGCCGCGCGAGCGGTCTCGGGATCGAAGCTGCAGAAGAGGAAGTCCTTGAAGAGCACCGCGTGCAGGAGCAGGACGCCCGCGGCGACGATGCCGAGCTGCACCAGGTGCTCGTGCTTCACCACCACCGCGTTTCCGAAGAGGAGGTCGCCGATCTCGTGGGCCTCCTGCGCGATGCGCGGGCTGTTGAGCACCATGATCACGCCGGCGCTCGAGGCCAGATACGCGAGCGCGACGATCGACTCCGGGCTCACCCGCTTGCTGCGGCTGGGCAAGGCCATGGTCACCGCGCCGAGCACCGCGAACAGGATCGCGTAGAGCGCAGGCGAGGCGTACCAGGGCGTGCCCTCCTGGTGCGGCGTGACCTCGGCGAAGCTGCCCACCCAGAACGCCATCGCCACGCCCAGGCCCGAGACCTGCGAGAGCGCCGCGCTCATGAAGGCGATGCGCCGCAAGACGACGAAGAAGCCCAGGTAGCCGCAGAGCGCCGCGCCCAGCACGGCCGCGAGCATGGGCTCCTGCCAGAGGAACCGTGCGTCCCAGAAGCTCATGACTGAGCCTCCGGTCCGCGCGGAGCCACGCTGCCGGACAGCCACACGAGCGTTCGGCCGTCCTCCCGCTTCACCTCCACGGGGCGGCCGTAGAGCCGGCTCATGCGCGCGCTGGAGATGTAGTCCTCCACCGGGCCGGCCTCGAAGTACTTCTGCGGGCCATCCATGAGCATCACCTGCCGCGCGAAGCCGGCGGCGGCGCTGATCTCGTGGGTCACGAAGAGCACCGCCACCCGCCGCGCCGTGGCGAGCTCCGACACCAGCGAGAGCAGCGCGTGCTCCGCGGCCGGGTCCATCTCGCTGGTCGGTTCGTCGAGCACCAGCAGCTCCGGCACCGCCGCGAGCGCCCGCGCCACCAGGACGCGCTGCCGCTGTCCGCCCGAGAGCGAGCGGAACGGCTGGTGCGCCTGCTTGCCCAGGCCCACCGCCTCGAGCTGCTCGAGGACGATCTTCTCGTCCTCCGGCCCGGTGCGGCGTCCGACGCCCGCGAGGCCGTAGCGGCCCATCAGCGCCACCTGCAGCGCCGAGAGCGGATAGGCGAAGTCTGGGCGGTGGCCTTGAGGCACGTAGGCCACGCGCGGCGGGCGTCCGAGCGGCTTCTGGATCTCGCCGCCCAGCGCAGGCTGCAGCCCGAGCAAGGTGCGCAGCAAGGTGGTCTTGCCCGAGCCGTTCGGCCCGAGGATGCCCACCACGTCTGCTTGTCGCACTGCAAAGTCGATCGGCGGGAGCAGCGGTCGGTCCTTGCGGTACCCGACCACCACCCCCTTCAACAGGAGGAGGTCCACGTCATGTCCTGGAAGAAGAGAACGCACGCGGGCTCGCGCCCGCACGGCGGTCTACGTCCAGGACGGTGGTGCGTTCCCCGAGTGCGCAAGAGGCAGCACCACCTTGCGCGGCGCGGGCGTGGGCTCCACGACGAGCAGCTCCACGTGCAGCGCGGCCATGAGCGGCGCGAGGTCCGGCTCGGGCGGGGCGGCCATGCCACCGGCGCAGAAGGCGCAGCCCGCGGTGTCCAGGTCGGCGCCGGAGACGACGGCCGCGTGGTGGTGCCCGAACGCCACCACCAGGGTGACGAGCAGGGCCATTGCGCAGGCGATGGTGGCGAACCGCCGGATCATCAGGGTAAACGTAACGCCTGGGGCGAGCGGGTTGTCAAGGATTCGCGATGCATCTCAACCGCAAGTCCGTTCTACTTGGTGCTGCGGGCCTGGCGCTGGTGACGCTCGGTGTCCTCGCTCTGGCCACGCGCGGCCCGATGGAGCCGCCCGCGCAAGATCTGTCGAACGACCTGGCTGCGGCCTACAACGCCGTCGACTCCGGCGCGGTGAAGCTCTCCACGCCCGCCAAGGTGAGCATGACCGTGCTCGCCGCCGACGGCGTGCCGCAGCGCAACGCGCCCAGCTTCCAGCCGCGGGTGATCTCGGTGGTGGGCGCGGCGCCGGTGGAGGCGCTGCACCGGCGCGCGGTGCTGGTGCGCTACCGGGGCGACGTGGAGGGCACGTTCGCGGTGATGTCGCTTCCTGGCAAGCCGGACGACTTCGCGCTCGACGCCGGGACGATCGAGTTCCAGAACCACCGCTTCACCACGTTCTTGCGGCCTGGGCCGGGCGGCGCGCCGCTGCACGGCGTGGGTCAGGTGATGGGTGGACGGCTGGTTTTTCTCGTGGGTCCGCAGCCGTTCGACAAGCTGGCAGAGCTGGCGGTGATGATTCCGCCAGTCTAGTTCCGGGTCGCTGGTTCCTGGCAGGCGCTCAACCAGGAACCAGGAGCTAGGAACCAGGAACTGAATCTCGGATCTTTTTCCAAGCCGGTCCGAGCTTGGCGAAATCTCCGACGCGCGTGGCCGGCGGCAGCGACTCGAGGAACTTCCGGCCGTAGCCCTTGGTGCGAACGCGCTTGTCGAGCACGGCCACGATGCCGCGATCGCGCTGGGTTCGGATCAGCCGGCCAAAACCTTGCCGCAGCGAGAGCGCCGCTTCGGGAACCTGGTAGGCGTCGAACGGCTCCTGACCTTGCTCTTTCAGCCACTGGATCCGCGCGGCCACCACCGGATCCTTCGGGTTCGCGAACGGCAGCCGGTCGATGATCACCAGGGACAGCGCGTCGCCAGGAACGTCGACGCCTTCCCAGAAGCTCTGCGACGCAAAGAGCACGCTCGGCTCCTCGCGGAAGCGCTCGAGCAGCTTCTGCTTGGGCAGCTCGCCCTGGAGCAGCATCTGCCAGGGCAGCCGGCCCTCGAGCAGCTTGTAGAGCTCGCCCATCTGCCGCAGCGAGGTGCAGAGCACGAACGCGCGGCCGTCGGTCACGTGGGTGAGGGCCTCGACCTCTGCCGCCGCGGCCGCCGTGAAGCGCGGGTCGTTCGGCTCGGGCAGGTGCACCGGCACGTAGAGGATCGACTGGCTGCCGTAGTCGAACGGCGAAGGCAGGCTCTTCGACTCCAGCTCCACACGCGGCTGGCCCTTGGAATCGACGAGCCCGAGGCGCTTCTTCAGGAACTCGAACGAGCCGCCCGTGGAGAGCGTGGCCGAGGTGAACACCGCCGTATCCAGCGCGGGGTAGACGCGCCGCGCGAGCTCCTCGGCCACGTCCACCGGCGCTGCGCGCAGCGCGACGGAGCGCATCCGCTGCTCGGCAAAGTAGACGTGGCTCGGCTTCTCCTCCGCGAGCACGAAGCGCAGCTGCTCCGCGAGCTCACCCGCGCGCCGCCCCAGCGACGCCACCTCGGCCAGCTCGTCACCCGCCAGCGACTCGCGCACGCTCTCCAGCACGCGAAACGTATCGCTCGACTGCGCCATCGCCGCTTCGCGCAGCGCGGGGGTGAGCCGCACGCTCTCGCTCTGCGGCAGCTGCGCCGACACCGCCCCAAACAGCGCCTGCGACGCGGTCCGCAAAGCGGCCCACGCCGGCGCCGCCTCGGGATACTTCTCGTGGCCGGGCAGCAGCATGCGCTCGCCGTCGCGCGCGAGCTCCTCCAGCTTGAAGCTCGAGATGTGGGTGCCGAAGTGCTCGCTGGCGATCTCTTCGAGCGCGTGGGCCTCGTCGAAGATCACCACGTCGTAGCGCGGGATCACCTCGCCCGCGCCGCGCATGGGCCGCCGCTTCTCGTCCGACGGATCCGCGGCGTCGTCGTCCTCGATCACTTCCTTCGACTTCCCGGTGCGCACCGCCACGTCGGCGAAGAAGAGCGCGTGGTTCACCACGACCAGATCCGCCGCGGCGGCCTCGGCGCGCATCTTGGTCACGAAGCACGCCTCGTAGTCCGGACAGCGCTGGCCGGTGCACGTATCCGCCGTCGCGCTGAGCTCGCGCCAGGCCGCGAAGCCCTCGGGCAGATCGAGCTCGGACTTGTCGCCGGTCTCGGTGGCCTTGGCCCAGGCGCGCAGCCGCGGGTAGAGGCGCGCGTCGTGCTTGGTCTGGAAGAGCGGCTCCTGCTCGAAGCGCCCGAAGCGCGCCAGGCACAGGTAGTTCGAGCGGCCCTTCATGTACGCGGCGCGGAACGAGAGCCCCGCGCGCTCGGCGAGCAGCGGCAGGTCCTTGAAGAAGATCTGATCTTGAAGCGTCTTGGTCGCCGTGGAGACGACCACCTTCCGACCCGAGCGCAGCGCGGGCACCAGGTACGCGAGCGTCTTGCCGGTGCCCGTTCCCGCTTCCACGAGCAGGTAGCGCCGCTCGGCGAGCGCGCGGGTGACGGCCTCCGCCATCGCCAGCTGCCCCGGTCGCAGCTCGTAGCCGGGCAGCCCGCGGGCGAGCGCGCCGTCCGGGCCGAGGATGTCGTCGAGCTCGCTCATCCCGGCTTGAGGGCGTAGGTGATGAGCACGGCCAGGATGCCCAGCATGCCGATGAGCGCCAGGGCCATGACGATGTTCCGGCTGCGGTCGTTCGGCCCTCGCGCGAGCTGCTCCGACTGCGCCGCGGCCGAGGCCAGGGCCATGCTCCGCGCGGCGAGCGCGTCGATGACGCCCTGCGCGCGCGGATCGCCGGGGAAGTCGGCGAGGTGATGCCGGGCCAGGCGGCCCACGAAGGCCACGTTCTCCGGGGGCACGGCGGCGAGCACCAGGCTCGCCTCTTGCGAACCCCACTTCTCGAGCGCGAACGCGAAGTCGCGGCGCGCGGACTGCGGGATCACGTCCTCTTCGGCGCGGTAGAGGTCGAAGGTCAGCCCGCAGGTGGCGCACGAGCTGCGGCCGTTCTTGGGCGTCGCGCACTTCGGACAGCGATCTGCGGCAGACACGGGCGCCGGCGGCGGCGGCGCTTCGACGACCGTCGGCCGCGCGAAGGGGATCACCACCGGGCGCTCGGGTTCGGCCGCCGCCACGGCCTCCTTCACCAGCACCGGCCCCGCGCCCAGCTGGGACTCGGCGCCACAGCGCGCGCAGGTGAGCACCAGCCGCGTGCCCTCCACGCGGAAAGCGCCGGGCTCGGCCAGGCGCTCGCAGGCGTCGCAGAGGAGCTTCACGGGCCGCCTCGCGTCTCGAAGGGCACGGGGATGAAGGTGAGCACCAGAAGCACCAGCGAGACCAGCGCGATCACGTAGCGGCTCGCGCTCAGCGGCTCCTGGGGCTGGGTCACCGGCGGGTGGCGCACGCCCACCAGGTAGCGCGTCACCAGCAGCCAGCCAATCCACGACGGCGACGCGAACACGATCAGGGCCAGCAGGCTCAGGTGCATGCCGTGCCCAATCCACTCCGCCTTTTTCCCGAAGAGCGCCGCGGTCACGTGGCCGCCGTCGGTCTGGCCGATGGGGAAGAGGTTCAGCATCGTCACCAGGCAGGCCCACCAGCCCGCGAACGCGACCGGGTGGAGAAAGAGATCCTGGCCCGGCGGCCGCGGGCCCAGGAAGAGGCGCTGCGGGATCCACGTGAGCAGGCAGTCGCCGCTCCAGAACACCGGCGGCTCGGGCGAGAGCAGCGCACCCAGGGCGTGCCCGCCCGCGCTGAAGCGCGCCCCGAGCGTTCCGCCCGCGAGCTGAAACGCGTGCGCGAACGTGGTGGCCGCCGACCAGAGCGACGCGCGCCCGGGCAGATGGATCCCTGCCTCGTAGACCACCGGCGCGTAGTGCGAGTGCGCCGTGCCCCAGAACAGCAGCGGGATGCCCAGCACCATGCCGGCGATGGGCCCTGCCGCGCCGATGTCGACGAGCGCATTTCGCGTGGGGATGAGGGTGCGGATCTGGATCACCGCGCCCAGCGTGCCAATGCCGATCGGCAGGGGCAGGGGGATGAAGTACGGCGGCGAGATCGACACGCCGTAGTACTTGCCCGCGAAGTAGTGGCCGAACTCGTGGCAGGTGAGGATCGCCAGCAGCGCCGCGGTGAACATCAGCGCGTCGCGCACGCTCTGGGTGGAGAGCCACTGCAGCCCGGCGACGCACGCGAACGTCGCGACGAAGAGCCCCACATGCAGCAGCCACCGCTCGCGCACCGGCGCGACGGGCTCGGGGGGAGGAAGCTCGAACTCCGCGGCGCTGGGGTTGGACATCGCTCCACCCTTCATAGAGACAACGCGCCGAAATATCCACGCGCGGCGGACCGCGCCGCCTGCAGGATCTGGCTGATCCAATCGGCGCTGGCTGCTTTGCAACCTCGCAAGGGTCTTGACTGCCCCTCGGCAACTAGATACTCACGCACAGCCTCAGGGAGGCATTTGCAGCAAAAACGCAGTTCACATCGACCCTTCTGGGTCCTCTGATAGGGAGCTTTCACAATGAAGAAGCTGCTCGTCGTTGCCGTCGCGGCTGTGAGCTGCGGCCTGTTCGCCTGCACCAGCGTTGAGACCGCGACCGTGTCGGGTGCCGAAGTTGTCGCCTCCGGTGGCGAGGCCGTTGCCGTTGCCCAGGCTGAGTCGCTCGGTCTGTCGGCGATCTTCCACATCGTGGACATCGTCGCCTCCGACCTCGACCAGGTCGTGAACAAGCTCCTCGTCTCCGAGGCCAAGGCCATGGGCGGCACCAAGGTCGACCTCAAGGGCGCCGGCACCACCCCCCGCCACGGCCTGTTCGCGCTGATGGGCGGCATCATCGGCGTGACCCAGTCGCACGCCATGGGCATCGTGGTGAAGTAAGCCACGCCGCGGCCGGTCGTTCTCGGCTGCAACAGAGAACCCTCTCCGGCGACGGGGAGGGTTTTTTGTTTGCGGGAGTGGAAGCAGAATGGGGCAAGGCTGCTCTGGCAGCCGGGGGTGAGCGTGAGCCAGGTTTTTGCCGCACAGACCGAGCCGCTCTGGGTGCGCGCCGCGCAGGCGCTCGAGCCGCGCTCGACGCCCATGGGCCTGACCGAGTTCTGGCGCGAGGTCGTGGAGCTGGGCTGGGGCAGCCGCCACCAGGACGCCGAGGCCTGCGGCGTGTCGCTGGCCGCGCGCCTGGGCCCGACGGAGCTCGTGGCCTTCAAGCTCCGCCTCCGCCAGCTCGACGCCCAGCTCGCCCGCGCCATCGAGCTCTGGGAGATGCAGAACGAGGAGAGCCTGGGCCTGCCGCGTGAGCTGGCCGGCGCGCTGCGCGAGCACGTGATTGGCCAGGGCGAGATTCCCTACGGCGCCGCGGTGCAGGGCCCGTGGCGCGTGAAGCACCGCGCGGATCGCGACGACTACCTCGAGGGCTTTGGCCGCGTGGTCGACGAGGCGCTCAAGCACGTGCCGCAGGAGAAGCTGCTGGCTGTGATTGGTTCCTAGTTCCTGGTTCCTGGTTGATGGTCACTCGCCAACCAGGAACCAGCGACCAGCAACCAGGAACTGAATCAGCGCAACTCGATGCCGAGGCCAGGCTCGGATCCGAGCGTGTAGCGCGGTCCGGACTCGCGATAGCCGCCGCGGAACGGATCCGTGCGCAGCAGCCAGGCGGTATCGAGATCCGGGAACTCGACGCCACCCAGCGCCGCGGCGAGGTGCGTGGCCGCGGTCATGCCCAGGCGGGTCTCCACCATGCCGCCGACCATGATCGACATGCCCGCCGCCCGCGCCGCCCGACCGATGGCCAGCGCCGGTAGCAGCCCGCCGCTCTTGGCGATCTTGAGGTTCACGCCCGAGGCCGCGCGCGCGTCGCGGACGCGACCGAGCTCCGCCAGGTGCTTCACCGACTCATCGGCCACCACCGGAGCGCGGCTCGTCGAAGCGACCTGGGCCATTCCCGCGAGATCGTCCTCGGCACAGGGCTGCTCGTAGCACTCGACCGGTCCGAGTGCTTCCGCGGCGCGCAACACCCGGACGGCCTCGTCGGCGGTGAAACCGCCATTGGCGTCGAGCCGAAACCGCGCGCCCGGCACGGCCCGGTGGACCGCAGCGAGGGCGTCGAGATCGCCCTGGAGATCTTTTCCGACCTTCACCTTGAAGCTCACGAAGCCCTTGGCGCTCCACTGCGACGCCAGCTCGGCCATGCGCGCGGGCGGCAGGATGGGCAAAGTGATGTCGGTGACCAGCTCCGGCGCGCGGCCTGGCTCCGGCCCGCCGAGCAGCGTGTAGAGGGGGACGCCCTTCGCGCGCGCGAGCGCATCGAGCAGCGCCAGCTCCACGCCCGCGCGAGAGACCAGGTGACCGTGGAACGCGGCGTCGAGCGGCGCCTGCAGCGAAGCGAGGTCGTCCGGATCCAACTTGATCCCGATCAACCTCGGCGCGGCGGCGGCGACGGCGCGGAGCACGTCGGGCTGATCTTCGCGCGTGACCGGCGGCAGGCACGCCGCCTCGCCCAGCCCGGTGAAGCGGGCGCTGCCATCTTCGAGGACCGCGGTCACCAGCGCGCAGCGGGTGGCATCCACGCGCCCCGAGGCGATGACGAACGGATCGACGAGCGGAACAGAGAGCTCGACGACGGTGAGCGAAGCCAGCTTGAGCATGTCTTAGAGGGTGAGCTTGAAGTCGAGCTCGCCCAGGCTGCTCGCGGTGAGGCCCTGCTCGCCCGGCGCCGCCGTGTGGGCGACGAGCGTCGAGTTCGCCTGCCGCAAGTTCGCCGCCAGCTGCCGCGAGACCAGCTCCACCAGCCGGTACGCGAAGCGATTGCCGGCCTGAAAGAGCATCTCGAAGTCCGCGCTGCCGAGCCGCCACACGCGCGATTCGGACCGCGCCACCACGCTGGCCGAGCGGTTGCCGCCGTCGAGCGTCGACACCAGCCCGAACAGCGAACCCGGCCCGAGCACCAGGAACGGCGTGCCGTGTCGACGCGTCTCCACCTCGCCGGCCACGAGCATGAAGATGGCGTCGCTGGGCTCGCCCTCGCGGCAGACCATCTCGCCCGGCTGGAGCGTGCGCTCGGTGAGCTTCTGCGCCAAGGCCAGGCGCGCGGTGGCGGGCGTATCGCGCAGGGGCCAGAAGTCGTCGAGGGTGCTCGCGTGCAGGCGCGTGCCCTCGTTCACCTTCGTGGCCGGCTCGGGCTGACCCACACCCTCGGGCACGATCTGCACCGAGACCATGCGCAGCCGCAGCGACATGTCCCGGGCCATCTTGCGGAGCACGTTGTAGGCGGCGGGGCGCTGCTGATCGCGGAGGACGTCGAAGTCGGACGCCTCGATGCGGTAGGCGCCGCCGGCCTTCTTCACCGTGGCGGTGGCCGAGCGGACGGCGTCGTCGATGAGCGACATCTCGCCCAGGGTGTCGCCGCCGGTGAGCGTGGCCAGCGGGCGCGCGTCGGGGCCGACGGTGAGGGCGACCTCGGTCTCCGGGCCGAGCACCCACATGGCCCCGCCGACGTCGCCCTCCTGGAAGATGACCTCGCCCTGCGCGAGCTGGATGGGCCGCACCAGCCGCAAGAGCTCGACGAGGTCCTCCTTCTTCACCAGCTCGAAGAGCGGGATGGAGTGCAGGAACTTCTCGAGGGCGGGATTCGGCTCCATGAACACTGCATCGCCAATGGCGGCAGGCTCTGTCAACTCCCTTCCCCTCGCGAAACCCCATCCCGCCCATCACTTCCCCGTCTCACGCGGGAAAGGGAAGTCTCGTCATTAACCACCACGTTAACAAACCAGCCACCAGCCACCAGCCACCGACCCGAGTCGCCGAGTGCGTTAACGTCCGAGAATGCTCCTCGCGCTCCTCCTCGCCGCCTCGCCGGTCACCATCGACGCCGGGCCGCTGAAGGTCCGCGTGGTGATCGCCGAGACGCCGAACCTCTTCCACGCGGTGGATCAGCTCTCGGGCTGGTTTCCCTACGCGCACAAGCAGTACCGCCGCTACTATGCCGCGCCCGAGCACGGCGGCCTCTCGCCCGAGGACGAACAGCTCCTCGCCGCGCACGCCGCGGTCCGCAAGGCGCACGGCTGGGGCATGGTCGACGCGGCGCTGCTCAGCGGCGACAGCCTCGACGACGCGCTCGCCGGGGCCGTGCGCCAGAAGGCCCTCACCGCCGATGAGGCCGCCACCGAGAGGAAGGTCCTCGCCCACTTCCAGCCGCGGCTGCACGCGCTCTTCGAGGCGCAGCGGCCCGCGCTCGAGCGCTTCGCCCAGGGCGCGCTGGCGGCCACGCCCGAGCTCACCGCGTACGCGAAGAAGGCCTCGCGCTTCTGGGGCGGCTCCAAGGTCGACACCCAGCTCGTGCTCGTGGCCACGCCGCCGGGCGGAGGGGGCGGTGGCTACGCGGGCGGTCGGCTGGTGGTCGAGGTCGACGCGACGAGCTCGCCCACCTACGTCCTCGAGCACGAGGGCTGGCACGCGTTCGCCGAGCCGCACGACGCCGCGCTGCACGCGGCTGCGACGGAGCTGGGCACCGACTACGAGACGGTGAGCGAAGGGCTCGCGTACGCCGTCGCACCGGGGATCTGGAAGCCCGCGTCGGATCCGGATCAGCTCGTGCACCAGGTCGCGAAGGACGCCGCGGCGCACAAGTCGTTCTTCGACGAGCCCTACGTGCGCTTCAATCGGCTGGGGCTCGCGCTGCGACCCACGCTCGGGCCTGCGCTCGACGGCAACGGCACCTTCGAGAGCTACCTGGCGACGGAGAAGGCCGTGTATCGCGCGCTGGCCGAGCTGGCCGCCGTCGACGACAAGCTCCCCCCGCGCTACTTCTTCTTCGGCCCACGCGACGACGCGCTGGCCCGGGCCATCTCCCAGGAGAAGTTCGACATCTGGTCGCGGCCGGTTCAGGAGAAGTTCCTCGACGAGCTGCGTCCGAAGATTCGGCCCAGCGATCGCGTGGTGCTCGTGCTCGACGCGTCGCCGCTTCCGCCCGCGTTCACGTCGTTCCTCGGCGACAACGCGGCGAAGCTGGCGGCGCTGCGCCAGGCGTCGAAAGCGGGCGAGGCCTCGCTCGCTGGGCCAAAGGGCGAGCAGCTGACCGTCATCTGGGCGGCGGACTCTGCGGGTGCGCTGGAGAAGGCGCGCACCTCGGCGCTGCTCCGGCCCGAGTCGCCCGACGCCGGACGCTGACGCCGCGCGCGTCCTCTGCTACTGCATCGAAGCGATGTCCCGCTCCACGGCGCACACGATCCTCTTCGTCGGGCTGTTCCTCGTCTCGACGAGCGGACCCGTCTTGCGCATGGCCCAGATGGACGCCTTCGCGGTGGTGCTCTACCGCATGGGCTTCTCGGGCGTGCTCTTCCTGCTCTGGGCGCTCATCCGTCGCGAGCGAATGCCCACCCGCGCGGAGCTCTCTCGCGTCGCGCTGGGCGCGGCGTTCCTGGCGGCGCACTTCTGCCTGTGGATCAAGGCATTCGATCTCACCAACTACGCGTCGAACCTCTTGCTGCTGGTGACCGAGCCCGTGACCGCGGCCGTCTTCGGGGTGTGGCTCGGCGAGCGGCCCAACGCGAACACCTGGATGTCGGTGGCGCTGTCGATCGTGGGCCTGGCCATCGTCGCGGGCGGCGACTTCGCGCTCGGCTCGCGCGCGCTCCTCGGCGACGGCTTCTGCGTCCTCGGTGGCGTGGCCATCACCCTCTTCTTCGCGGTGACGCGCAACGAGCGCAACACCCTCTCGCTCTCGAGCTTCATGGGCTGGACGATGGCCGTTGGCGCGCTCTGCGCGCTGCCGATTGTCCTGCTCGCGCGCTCGCCGCTGCTCGCCTATCCGCCGGCGTCGTGGGGCTGGATGGCGGCGCTGGTGGTGCTGACGACCGTCGGCGGACATGGCGCGTTCAACATCGCCGCGCGCCACGTGACGCTCTTCACCGTGAACGTGGTCGTCGTGCTCGAGCCGGCCATCGCCATCGCCATGGGCGCGGGCCTGTTCGGCGCGACGGTCACGAGCCTGCAAGTCGTCGGCGGCTTGATTCTCGCGGTCGCGGTGGTGGTCGGGCTGCGCGCGCCTGCGGGCGCGCACGCCCAGGCGATGCCGAGCGAATAGTGCTTAGAGCGTCGCGCCGGCCTGCCAGAGGCCGTAGATCGCGCCCCAGCTCATCACCCAGAGGAGCACGAAGAGGCCGATGCCGAAGAGCTGCCAGCGCTGCATGCCCTTCTTGCTCGCGGTGAGCCCCCAGCCCATTCCGATCGACGCGATGCCGTTGCCAAGGTGGTACGCGACGCCCAGCGTGCCGAGCAGATAGACGGGCAGCGTGGGGCCGTTGAAGTGCATCTCGTGGGCGATGTCGGCGAAGTTCTCGGGCGCGCCCTCGACAAAGCGCGGGTGCAGGAACGCCAGCCAGAGGTGCGCGCCCAGGAACGCGAACACGCCGAGGGCCGCGAGGCGCTGGAGCATGTAGCGGAGGTTGTCGAAGTAGCCGTAGCGCGCGTTGTTGGGCCGCGACTTCATCAGCCGGCCCACGCCCCACACGGTGTGGAAGAGCAGCGGCAGCAGCACCAGCACCGAGATCGCAAACGAGCCATACGGGTGCTCGTAGCCGGTCACCTGGTTCTGCCAGGCGGTCGGGCTGCGGTAGACGGCGAGGTTGTTCCAGATGTGGATGAGCGTCCACACGCCGAGCGGCGCGACGGCGAGCACCGAGCCCAGCCGGTTGAGCAGGAAGTAGCCCTCATTGCTCGCTGCCGGCTCGGCGACGGTCGTGGTGGGGGCTTGGGCGCTCATGGCGTGCTCGGGGACGGCGGGCCGTTTTACCGACGCGACTTCCTAGCACGCGGCCGGGGCACGCGCCTCAAATCGTTATTCATCGGATCGATTAGGCCAGCTTGGGATCAGCGCTGGCCGGCGGCCACGCGCTCGGCCAGCAACGACGCCGCCCCCAACGCCCAGCGCCGCTGCGAGAGCGTGGGCTCGGTGAACGTGAGCGTGTGCGCGGCGAAACGAAGCATCGCCACGCGATATCCGCTCGTGGCCACCTGGCCCGCGAGCTCGCGGATGACCCCGATGGCCGCGTGCGCTCGACGCAGGCCCTCGTCGCGAATCGACTCCGACAGCGGCGGCAGCGGCGTGCCCAGCTCGTGGCCCGCGAGCAACTCGCTCAGCGCGCGCGCCTGCGCGAGGTCGTCGCCCACGGGCGTCATGATGAAGAGCAGATCGTTCTCGAGCTTGGCGAAGTCGCGCAGGGCGTGCCCGCGCCGCACGCGGCCGAAGTCGATCACCCACACGTTCTGCTTGGCGTCGACGAGAATGTTCTGCCCGTTGAGATCACCGTGCGTCATGCACACCGGGTGGCGCTCGCCGGGCGCGCGCGAGAGGCGCGCCAGCTCGCGGTCGTAGAAGCGCGCGAGGTGAAACGCCTCGCCCCAGCCCGGAATGCGCAGCCGATCGTTGGAGCTCAAATCATCGGTGAGCGCGGCCACGTTCTTGGCCACGCCCGGTGCCCACTTCGGCGAGAACTCGTAGTCTTCGATGAGATCCAGCGGCTCGTGCGTGGCCGCGGCGTAGAGCGGCGCGAGCACCTCGCCGAGCGCCTCGCGGATCACCTTGGGCGCGCTGGCGTCGGCTTGCGAGTAGAGCTTCTGGAAGCTGCGCACATCGCCCTTGCCCATAGCTGCGTAGCGATAGCGGATGGCGCCGCGCTCGGCGTCGTCAGCGAAGTCGATGATGCTGGGCGCGGCGTTGCCCAGCACGGCCTCGATGCTCTCGAACGCCGCGCGCTCGAAGCCCACGTCGCGGTTCGGCCCGACCTTGGCGACGCTTGGCGCCTGCCTCTGCCCCATCGCGTCGACGCTCTCCGCGAGCAGCACCGAGCAGCCCGAGAACCCGCCCGCGAGCGGCCGGAACGTCACCTCGCGACAGTTCCGGTACAGATACGCCAGCAGCGCGCGATCGGATCCGTTCGGATCCTTGAGCGGCTCCGGCGGCTCCTTGGTGAAGTTCACCTGCACCATCGCCCCGCGGGTCAGCTTCTGCGGCCCGAGAGCCGCCGCGGGCGCGTCCACCAGCCACGCCGCGAACTCACCCGGCGAGTGATCCACGCGCACGTCGAGCAGGCGATTCAGTTGGTCGAGGGCGTTGGCGTGCTGCGCGCGAGAGAAGCTCGCGGTGAACGCGGAGCACGTGGCGAGCTCGGAGATCGCGCCGCGCGTCTTCAGGTCGTAGAGCAGGAAGCTGACCTTGGCGTCGGTCCACACGCCGAGCACGCCCACGCGCAGCGCGCCGTCGGGGCTCTTCTTGCGCAGCTCCGCGAGCACCTGCGGCAACGGCGTCTCGTTGAAGTCGTTGAGGTCGACCGCGTTCACTACGTGCACGTTCGGCCGCGCGGCGTCGATGCCGGGCACGAACGCGGCGCCAGGAGACTCACGCAGGCAGTGGTTGCCGAAGCGCGCGAGGTGCGCGACCTGGCTCGGATCCTTGGCGTCGTGCCAATCGCGGATGTGCACGAGCTGGAGCGTCTCGGGCTCTTGCTCGTGCGCCCACCGCAGGAAGCGGGCGAGCGGACCTTGATCCGGATCTTCGCCGAGCAGCCGCCGCGCTTCGGCGTGGCCGACGTGCAGCGGATTGGGAACGGGCTGGCCGGCCGCGAGCGGCGCGACGAAGTCGTGCTGCAGGCACTGCGTGATCAAGACGCCAAGGGGCATGCGCCGATTCTACACGCGCCTTCAGCTCGCCTTCGGCAGCTCCACGTCCACCAGCTCCTGCGCCGTGAGCTCCGGCGCGGCCTTCTCGTGCTCCCAGTCGAGCAAGCCGATGGCCTGGTAGTGCGGCCGGATCCGCTCCGACATCAAGCCGATCCGTTTCAAGTTCGGAACGATGCGCCGGAACATCGTGCTCCGGAACAGCTTCATGAACTTCGAGTTGAGGATGAACGCGTCCCACTCTTTCCGCGTGAGCGACTGTGCGTAGAACTCCTCGTAGAACTCGTGCGCGAGGAAGCGATTGCGCAGGAGCAGGGCCATCTCGAAGGCCCAGTCCTCGCGGTCGCGGCGGACCTTCTCGCTCACGTCGTGCAGGTAGTGCTCGCGCAGCGCCACCACGCCGTAGTGCACGTGCCGGGCCTCGTCGGTGATCACGTACTTGAGCAGCTCGCGCAGCAGCGGCTCGCGCGTGCCCGCGCGCATGCTCCCGAAGGCGCCCAGCGCCAGGCCCTCGATCATGATCTGCATGCCCAGGAACTTGAGATCCCAATCGGACCCGCGCATGAGCGCGTCGATGATAACAAAAAGGTTATCATTGATGGCGTACACGCGGCCCATCTTCTCCTGGAGGTAGCGGTTGAAGACCTCCACGTGGCGGCCTTCGTCCATCACCTGGGTGGCGCCGTAGAGCTTGCCGTCGAACCAGCCCACGCTCTCGGTGACCTGGCACGCCGCGAAGAGCGCCCCCTGCTCGCCGTGCAGGAACTGCGAGAGCATCCACGCCACCAACCCCGCGCGGTGCTCGGCCTGCTTGTGCTTGTTTAGCGCCTGGTGCGCGGGCAGCTCCGAGAGCGGCAGCAGCGCGTCCTCCATCAGCGAGTGATCCGGATCGTGGAAGTCGACGCTCGTCTTCCAATCGAGCACCTGGTCCGGATCCCACTGCGAGGTCTTGGCCGCGGCGTAGAGCTTGGCCATCTCCGGCTGATCCCGGCGGTACTGCCAGGTGAAAGCCGCCGCGTGCGACGCGGGCATGTGCGTCTGCGCGCCCTGCTTGCCCTGCTGCAGCACCAGCCCGCGCACCGCCGGGCCGAGCAGCGTGGCCACCACCGAGAGGTTCTTCACCCGCGAGGCATCGCGGGCCGCGTCGGCGTTGTTCACCACATTCGCGACATATCGAGATATATCCATGTCTAGCTCCGCAGCAGGACCATCCGGGCCAGGGTCGGGGTGTGATCTTTGGGGCCGAAGAGCGGATCGCGCAGCTCCTCGGCGGCGGCGCGGACCATGGCCGAGAAGGCCACGGCCAGCACCGCCTGGCGCAAGGGAACGCCGGGCCGCAACGCGCCCTTCGCAGAGCGGCGCAGGAAGCCCTCGATGAGCTCCAGCACCGGCACGGCCTCGCGGAGCATGAGCGCGCGCCCCGGCCCCTTGCCGTCGACGACCTCGCGCAGCACCAGCCGCGCGACGGCCGGATTCGCGTGGATGAAGCGGAGGTAGCCGTTCACCAGGGCGTCGATCCGCTCGGGCAACGCGGCGTCGAGGTCGGTCGACTCCGCGATGGCGGCGCCCATGCGCGCGAAGGCGCCGTGCACCACCGCCGCGTAGAGCTCGTCCTTGGACTTGAAGTGGTACAGCAGCGACGGCCGCGAGATGCCCGCGCGCTTGCCGATGTCCTGCAGCCGCGCCGCCGCGAAGCCCACCCGCCCGAACTCGAGCTCCGCCGCCGCGAGCAGCCGCTCGGTGGTGGCCTGCTGATCCGGTCTCGCACGCGGACGCCCCATGACCTGGGCAATATCTACTCGCGAGTAGATTTGTCAAACCGCGGGGCGCGAACCGTTCAAAAGCCCGACAGCTTCAGGGCCGGCGTCTGGACGTAGTCGTTCGCCGCGGCGGCCACGTGACATTGGGTGCAGGTCTGGTTGCTGCCGTTGTAGGTGGGGCCGCCGTCGGGCTGGTCCTGGCCGCGCCAGACGATGCTCACGTCGCCGCCGTCGTTGTCGGTGAGCTCGAACCACTCCCAGCCGTGCGCGCCGCCGTCCTGGGCGTTGAAGCCGCCGCCGCGCTTGGCCATCGCGTGCAGGGTGTAGCCCGTGGCCGAGGTGGGATCCGCGAACTGCCGCACGATTCGCGTGCCCACCGGGAACTCGGTGGCGCCGTGATCCGGCAGCGCGCTGATCCACACGAAGCGATCCCAGATGGCGTTGTTCGGATCCGCGACGGTGAACTCCTGCCAGGCGCGGAAGCCGTCGAAGTCGCCGGCGAGGGCGATGAAGGACCCCGCGTCGGGACCCGCGTCGGCGCCGGCGTCGAGCGGCGCTCCGGCATCGCTCGGGCCCGGATTGCCCGCGCAGCCCGCAAGCAGGATCAGGATCAGCGCGCGCTTCACGACGCCGCTCCGCCGAAGAGCCGCGTCTTCCACACGCGCAGGACCTGCACGAACACCGCGTCCCAGCGGGTGGAGAAGAGCTCGACGATCGAGTACCCGCGCGCGGCGCCCACCGCGAGGATGGCCAGCGACGCGCTCAAGGCGATGACCGAGTTCTGGCAGGAGGCGAGCTCCCAGCCCCAGCGGAACGGCGCGATCATCGCGTCCGAGAGCGGGTACGCGTAGGCGATCGGCCAGCCGTGACCGCTGCCCATCAGGTCGCAGACCAGATGCAGATGGAACGACGCGAGCGCGAGCAAGCCGACGCGCAGCCGCTGTCCCGCGCCGCCGGTGGCGAAGGCGACACCCAGCGTGACGAGCGCCGCGACGAAGCCATGGGTGAGCAGGTGATGCCAGCGCGCGTAGGCGTCGCCGCCGTCCCAGGGATAGGCCGCGAGCGAGAGACCGTCGAGATCCGGCAGCACGCCCGCGACGGCGCCCCACACGCGCGTGCGCCGGTCGGCCGCCACGGGGACGGCGAGCAGCCAACCAAGCTCGGCATGCGCGATTGGACTCATACTTACAAGCTCTTCAGTTGCTGGTTCCTGGTTCTTTTTCCTGGCGGATTCGCAAGATCTTGCTTGGACAGCCAACCAGGAACCCAGGAACTAGGAACTTAAAAGTTTCAGTTCTTTTGCAGCAAATCGGATCAACTGCGATCCGGGCCCATCCGGCAGGTGCTCGAGCTTGCCATCTTGCGGCAACGGCGGCAGCGCGAGGTCGATGTGCACCACGCCGGCGTCCGCGTGGGCGTTGACGGTGGCGCCCAGATGCCGCAGCAGGCCAAGCACCGGCGCGTTGCTGGCGAGGATCTCCGCCTCGAAGCGCTCCACGCCGCGCTCGCGCGCCGCCAGAGTGATGGCAGCCAGCAGGAGCCGGCCAAGACCGCGACCCTGGTAGTCATCGAGCACCGTCACCGCGGCCTCGGCGACATTCCCACCTGGCGCCTGGCGAACGAACCGCGCCAGCCCCCAGCCCTCCTGCTCGTCCTCGCTGTCGGTGGGCTTGCCCGCGACAATGGCCAGGTGGTCCTCGTTGTCCACCGCGGAGAGGTAGTTGAGGGCGTTGTCGGAGAGCGTGGTGGTGGCGGAGAGGAAGCGGTAGTACCGCGACTCGGGCGAGAGCTTGGCGATGGCGTCGGCCAACCGCCCCTTGTCGCTGGGGCGAAGCAAGCGAACACGCACCAGGGTGCCGTCCGGGAGCGCAATGTCGCGCTGGAAGTCTCCATCGATGAGGCGCCGCACGGACATGCGTTCATCCTAGCGGGCTGTGCCACAATCCCGCGCCATGACCCTTCCACTCTATGCGCTGGTCACCGCTGGAGCACTCGCCGCAGCACCCGCAACCTGGGACGGCTTCCAAGGCGAGCACAGCTTGAGCTGTCTCACCGCCGACGCGCTCGAGCCGCCCGAGACCATCCAGCATGCGGGCTTCACCTACGTGTTCCACGGGACGAGCGTGCAAGTTCGGCGCGCCGCCAAGCGCGCGCACGCCGACGTCCGCCTGGGCGTCATCTCCGGCATCAAGGAGCTCGACGACGCCACCAAGGCGCAGCTCTCCGGCTGGCTCGCGAAGTTCAAGAGCGCCGACGTGGACGCGATCCTCGTGGGCGGCGACAACGCCGAGGACGAGAGCCGCCTCGACGACGTCTTCCAGTTCCTCGCGGCGAGCGAGTTGCCGACGTACGTGATCATCGGCAACTGGGAAGGTCGCGCGTCGTTCAACCGCGCGCTGCGAGCGGCCGCGAAGGATCACCCGAACCTCATCAACGGTGACTTCGCGCGGCGCTTCGACGGCGAGGGCTTCGACGTGGTCACCCTGCCCGGCTACTTCGACAAGACCTACGTACGCTCCAGCGGCGGCTGCATCTACTCGGCCGACGATGCCAGGAGCATCGTCAGCCTGGCCAAGCAGGCCGACGATCCGGTGGTCCTGCTCATGCACGGTCCGCCGCGCATGAAGGGAAAGGACGCCATCGACTTCGTGCCCGACACGGGAAACGTGGGCGACGAGAACGTGGCCGCGGCGATCGCCGACGCGAAGATCGCCTTCGGCATCCATGGGCACATCCTCGAGGCCGGGCAGCGCGCCACGGACGCGAGCGGCAAGCCCGTGGCACAAAACAAATTGGTTAAGTCGCTCTTCGTGAACCCCGGGCCGGCGAACGCGCTTCCGTGGAAGCTCAACGATGGCAAGACCAGCTATGGCGCGGCCGCGCTGGTCACGCTCCAGGACGGCAAGGCGAAGTGGGAGCTCTGGGCGGCGCCCAAGCCGAAGTAGTCACGCCAGGAACGAGGAACCAGGAACTGGATCTGAGCTAGGTTGCACCTCATGCGCGCCGCCACCGAGCCGACGTTGGATCGCCTGGTGGAGCTGGTGGCGCGCGGCGCGGATCCAGAAGGCGCGCTCGCGCGGATCCAGGCGGGCATGCTCGCGCGCGCGGCCGGCGCGACGGATCTGGCTCACGCGCGCGGCCTGCTCGCGAAGACCTCGCCCGAAGCCGCCGCGCTGCTCGCGCCGCTGGCCACGCTGGACGTGGCGGTGCTCCCGCCGCTCGGCGACACCGACGCGCTCTCCCGCTTCTACGAGCTGCTCCAGGCGCGCCTCCAGCCCGCACAGCGGCGCGCGCTCGGCCAGTACTTCACCCCGCGGCCCCTGGTGCGCGCGATGTGGTCGCTCGCGCTCGACGCGCTCCGCGCCACCGGCTTCGACACCCGTCGCACCCGCGTGGTGGATCCGGCTGCCGGATCTGGCGCGTTCTTGGTCGAGGGGCTCACGCGCGGGCTCACGGGCGCGCAGTTGCTCGGCGTGGAGATCCTCGGATCCGCGGCGCGCACGGCCACGGTGAACGCGTGCCTGGCCGCGCAGGGCAAGGGCTCGCCGCGCGTGCTCGAGGCCGACGCGTACGCCCCGTCCACGTTCGACGCGCTCCTCGCGCACGCGCGCGGCGCCGAGTCGCTGCTGGTCATTGGCAACCCGCCGTACAACGGCACCTCGCCGCTGTTGAAGGATCCGGCGCGGCTGCAGTCGGCGCGCGAGCGGCTGCTTCCGTTCGCGCGCTACCACGCGCCGCACTCCGGGTTCCGCGACGACTTCGCCTATTTCTTCGGGCTCGCGCACGCGCTCTTCGCCGAGAGCGACAAGCCCGGCGCCATCGTGCTCATCACGCCCAGCTCGCTGCTCGACGCGCGCGACTACCTCGGGCTGCGGCGCTTTCTGCTCGAGCGCTACGCGGTGCAGATCGTCGACGTGGGGCCAGCCGCGTTTCCCGACGCGCGCGTGGACACCTGCATCAGCGTGCTCACCCGCGGCGGCCATGGCGCGCGCTACTTCTCGCTGACCGAGAATCGCGACGATCAGGTGGAGTCGATCGCCGAGCAGCCCTCGCTGGCGGCGCTGGGGCCCGCGATTCTGCCCGCACATCCCGACTACGCGCTGCGGCCGGTGCCGGAGGTGGACGCGCTCACGAGCGACGTCGATGCGATCACGGACGTGCTCCAGCGCTGGTTCACGCCGCACAAGACCGGCTTCGACGAGCTCCTGGTCGACGCGGATCCGGAGGCGATCTGGGGGCGGCTCGTGGCGCTGCGCTCCAGGCGGTTCTCGCCGCGCGCGTTCGCGGAGCGCTTCGGCGAGGACTTCGCGCCGGCGCGGGTGCAGAGGAAGCTCGAGGCCGCGCACGCGTGGGCCGTCGCGCAGCCGGAGTTTCCCGAGCGGGGTCGACTTGGGCCGTACCTGCGCTACAACCCGCGGCAAGCCCGCTTCGCCGCGCCTCGCGAGCAGTGGCAGCACGTGTACTTCGAACCGCGCATCGCCACGCTCTTCAACCACGCGTTCAAGGGAACCATCGGGCGGTACAAGCCGCACGAGAAGAAGCCGCAGCTCATCTTCAACACCTTCGAGTCGCCGCTGTACGCGATGGTCGTGGAGAAGCGCGGCGTGCTGCACCTCTACCAGCACGCGCGCTTCGCCCCGCTGCACGTGCCCGAGGGCATCTGGCGGTCGCGAGATGACAAGGTCGACCGCCCCGATGCAGGCAAGCCGATCTTGAACCTCACTTCAACCTGGCAGGAGCGCGCGTCTCTCTTGCGCGAGCCGTCGGACGTGTTTCACCTGCTCGCGGGCGTCACCCAGAGCGCGCTCATGCAGAAGCTCTTCGCGCCGCACTTCGGCAAGCGGCGGGCGCTGCCGATGAAGCGGCTGACTGAGGAGCTGGCGCCTCTTGGGCAGCGCATCGCGGATCGCGCCCGACTCCTGGCGGCGCTGGAGGCGCGCGGCGGCGATGGCTCGGAGCTGCAAGCCCGGCTCGACGCCGACGTGCTCCGGCTTTACCTCGGCGCCGATCTGCCGGCTGCGGAGCTGGCCAAGACGCCGCTCCACCGCGCCGTCGAAGGCGCTTGATGGATCGGGCGGCAGCCACTATCACCGAGCGAACGTTCGGAGGTTCGATGCGCGTCCACGTGGTGCTGCTCGGGTTGGTGCTGGCCACGGGCTGCGCGAGCTCGCAGGTGATCACCGTCTCGAGCAATCCGGTCGGCGCGGATCTCGTCGTCGATGGCAAGTACGCGGGCAAGACGCCGGCCACGTTCACCGACGAGCCCAGCGACGGCCACTACTACAAGCTCGACTTCGCCATGCCTGGCTACAAGCCGGTGCAGAAGGTGATCAAGCAGGAGCAGGGCAAGGGGACGGTGGCGTGCATCGGCGTGGCGGCCGGGTGTTGTCCGCTGGCGCAGGTGTGCTTGCTCAAGTCGTACACGCTGCCCAAGAACACGTACGACTTCGCGCTCGAGCCGGACACGGGAAGCGTGGTCGGGACGCCGCCGCCGTCGCCGAATGGCGCCTACCCGGTGCCGCCGCCGACGCATGCGCCGCCGCCGTCCGCGAAGGCCCCGCCGCCGCCGAGCAAGTACGCGCCGCCGCCGCCGTCACAGGGGAACTACCCGGCGCCGCCGCCGCCGCCGCCGGTCCAGGCGCCGCCGCCCCCTCCGCCGCCGAAGTAGCGTCGCACCGAGGTTCGTTGATCCGCGGGCGTCCCATTTCGTTTGTATATGGCGATACAAAATACGATATTTGTATATCCATATCATTACAAAATCAGAAATCCGCCCTCGGGAGCCGAAAGGTCGCCTGAGCGTCGCGAGACGGCGACGGCGCTGGTTCGAAGCGAGGCCCGAAGAAGCCGCCGCTTGCCCAGAGGCGCGTCGTCGCGTGCCTGGGATCCGGGTTGGCCCTTGGGCGTCCCGGCCAGCTAGCGACCGAACCGCGCTTCCACCAGCTTCTTCGCCAGCCGACTCGCGCCGGGCACGCCCTGGACGCGGAAGTCGCTCGCGGCCTGCATGAGCGGATACTCCACGCGGCGCAGCTCGATCGTCCAGCCGTCCGGCCCGAGCGTGAACAGGCCGTAGGCCGCGCGCGTATCGCCGTCGCGCGGGTTGCCCACGCTGGCCACGTCGACGAGGGTCACGCCGTCGAGCTCCTTCTGGTAGGCGATGTGCAGGTGCCCGAACGCCAGCACCCGCGCGTCGCAGCCGCGAATCAGGCTGCGCAGCACGCCCTCGGGCGCTGCGGGATCCAGCGCCGCCTCCATGTCGCGCGGGTTGGCGTGCACCAGGAGCAGGTCGCCCTTGCCCTCGCCGGAGACGCGGTGGCTGAAGGTGTACTGCCGCATGCGCGAGATGCGCGCGACGCCGAGCTGCTCCGCGGTCCAGCGGTAGAGCCGGAACTTCCAGTGCTGGGGGTTTCCGTAGTTCCGCAGCGGCAGCTCGCCGGTGAGGTAGGCGTCGGTGTTGCCCTTGACGATGGCCGTGCACTTCTCGTGGATGAGGTCGGCGACCTCGGCGGGGCGCGAGCCCTTCAGGGAGACGTCGCCGCCGCAGAGGATCTGGTCGACGCCCTGCGCTGCGATGTCCTGAAGGACGGCTTCCAGCGCCAGCAGGTTCCCATGCACATCGCTGACGATCGCCAGTCGCACGCCATCTGGATATCGAGGAATCGATCCCGTTGCCAGCTTGGAGGCTAGCCGCCGAAGTAATACGAGACCTTGAGCATCAAGACGTCGTCGTACGGGCCCTTGTGCAGCGAGGCCCAGTCGGGGTTGTTGTACGAGAGCGCGGGCGAGAGGTCCCCGTTGGTCTGGGCGCGGGTGTACACGAGGTAGGCCACGCTCCCGGGCAGGTACTCCCAGCGCAGGAGGACGTTCACGTTCAAGGCGCTGCTCTTGCCGTCCGGGCTGTAGGCCGGGTCGGGCGCCGGCACCGGGCGCAGGTCGGAGAGCGCCACCCGGCGGATGCCCGGGTCGGCCTGGACCTCGTAGAACGGCCCGTAGTGCTCGGTGGCGAAGAAGAGCTGGGCGTAGGCCTGGAGCGTGAGGTGCGGGGTGAAGGTGTACGTGCCGCGGACCACCACGCTCGTCGACTTGGCGTTCAGGTTGGCGATCTCGTACGCGTGCGGCGTGGTGATGTCGCCGGAGGTGCCGAACCAGCGCGGGTCGCCGTCGGTCCAATCGAGCTGCGGGTTGGCGGTGAGCTCCAGCGCGTCCGAGGGCCGGAAGGTGACCCCCACCTGCTCGGAGTACTCCACGCCCTGGCGCAGCTTGCCCACGTAGTTGAAGAGGAACCCGGAGAACATCTTCCGGCTGTCGGTGTGGAAGACGAAGACGCCGCCCACGCTCCAGTCGCGCTCGTAGGGTGAGCCGTCGCGGAGCTCGCGGTTGTCGTCGTGGGCGGGGTCGAAGTCGAGCTCGGCGTAGGTGCCCCAGAAGTTCTTCCAGTAGATGCCGTCGCCGATCTGGAAGTGCCGGCCCAGGTTCACGCCCTGGGTGCTCTCGCGCCCGTTGGCGAAGACGTTCAGGTCGGTGTTCAGCGTGGGGCCCCAGGGCTTGGTGGTCCGGTAGTCGCCCGAGACCTGCACGTAGTGGAGGTTCTGCTGGCGGAGGTAGCCGGCCTCGTTCAGGTCGAGCTTGGGCGAGTAGCCCTCGTAGGCGATGGAGTAGAGCCAGTTGCCGCCGGCCTTGGCGAACTGGGCCATGCCGCCGTAGCCGGTGTCGCCGCCCTTGATGATGGTGCCGTCGGGCTCGTCGATGTCCGGGCCGCCCACGCGCTTGCTGCCCAGCAGCGAGGCCATGGCCACGTAGGTGCCGCTCTCCGAGCTCCAGGTGGCGTCGAGGCCGCCGGTGTAGGCGTCGGCGGTGCAGCGGCCGTTGGCGTCGGCCACCGGGTAGTCGCCGCTCTGCGTCTCCGGGCAGCCATAGGGGCCGTTCAGCTCCCCGCGGTCGCGTCTCGTCACGCCGGTGCCGGTGAGGCCCAGGGTCAATCCGCCGCCCACGTCGTAGCGCAGCCGGCCCACCGCGAAGTTGGCGAGCGGCGCGACCTGCTCGTGGATTTGGCTGCCGTCGGCCTCCCCGATCGTGGCGAAGGCACGGTTGGAGACGCCGTCGAGCAGCGCCACGGTGAGCTTGTCCGTGGCCTTCCCGGTGACCTTGACCGCGCCGAGGATGTCGTCCGTCAGCGGCTGATCGAGCAGGCGCTCGCCCGGCCCGTAGAGCGCGTAGTCCGGCGGCCGGCCCACGCGGCGCGAGTAGAAGAGCTGCGTCGTCGTCGGACTGCCCATCTGGTCGTGCAGCGCGAACAGGTCCGCGCCGGAGAGGAAGAACGGCCGCTTCTCGGGGAAGAAGATCTCGAAGGTGGAGAGGTTGAGCACCACCTGGTCGGCCTCCACCTGGCCGAAGTCGGGGAGCACGGTCGCATCGAGCGTGAGGTCGCTGCCCGGGTGCCAGCTGACGTCGCCGCCGGCGCTGGCCGCGAAGCCGTTCCCCGAGGGCGGGTCGTAGCCGATGCCCGGCGAGTAGCGGCTGTCGAACTTGCCCAGCACGAAGGGCCGGAGCTCGAGCCCGGTGCCCGTCGACAGCTCGTGCATGCCGGTGAGCTCCGCCATGCGCAAGAGCGCGCCCTGCTCTTCGGGCGGCTGGAGCACGAGCTCGTCGGTCTCGCCCTTGCGCGAGATGTAGCGCGCGACTTCGACGCGGAACGACACCTCGGGACCGGCCTTGAAGCGCAGCACGGAGAAGGGGATGGCGTACTCCGCGTCCCAGCCTTGAGCGGTGCGCTTGGTTCCCGAGCGCCAGACGGCGTCGAAGTCCATGTCCTGGAAGTAGTCGCCGGTGCGGTTCCAGTCGGCCTGGACGTTGGTGGGGTACACGCCGAAGCCGTAGGCGCTCTTCTTGTCGCCGCGGGAGTCGACCTCCAGGTAGACGTAGTCGCTCTCGATGATGCGGTCGCGGCGGGTGAGCTTGTTGGAGACCTCGGCGGGCTCGGGATCCACGCAGTGGACGGCCACGTAGAGGAAGTTCGCGTCGTAGGCGAAGCGCACGGTGGTGGCCATGCTCGGCTTGGCGCCCGACTCGGGCTGCTGCTGGGTGAAGCCGTCGAGCTCGGGGGCCTGCTTCCACACGGGGTCGCTCAGGTCGCCGTCGATCGCCGGCGGCGACTCGGCCTTCACCGCGTGGAACTGCGGCATCGGAGGAAGCACGCCCTTGGCCTCGCCGGCATCGGCCACGTCCGCGATGGCGCCCGCATCCAGCGCGGCAGCACCTGCATCGGGCGCATCCGCGCCTGCGCCCGCATCGAGCGGGGCTGCTCCAGCGTCGAGAAGGTCAGCGATCCGGCCTGCATCGACAAGCGCAGGGGGCATGGGCTCGGCCGCCACGGGACCGGCGTCGGCAGGCGCCGGTGGGGCGTCGACCGGGGCGGCCGCGAGGAGCAGGGCGAGGAAGAGGGTCACGCCGGGATCGCCAGGAGGTGCCGGCTCGGGACCGGCAGGGCGGGCAACATAGGCTGCGAGGACGGGTTCGAGAAGGACGAGCTGAGCAGCGTGCGAAGGGACGCTCCGGTTGGGGCGACCTGACGACCGATCGAGTGGCTGGTGGCTGGTGGCTGGTGGCTGGAGCGGCGTTCGGGTTTCAGGGGATGCCCCAACCGGACTTTACAGCGAGTGAAAAGACGAAGGGCTTTTCAAATTGGAAATCGGCAACCAGCCACGAGCCACCAGCCACCGCTTTTCGAAGTCACTTCACCTCGACGTTTCCGCTCACGCTCTGGGCCTGGACCTTGACGCCGCCGCCGCGCACGCGCGACTCGAGGTGGCCGATGCCGGGCTTCTGGCCGTTGAGCGCGCCCGAGACGGTGGTGAACGACACGTCCGCGCCGGTCGAGGCGGGGAGCACCAGCACCACGTCCGCGGACACCGTCTCCAGGCGGGCGCTGCTGGCCTTGGCCGCGCGCGCCTCCACGTCGCCCGAGACGCTGCGCAGGTCGAGCGCGCCCTCGGTGCCCTCGACCTTCACTTTTCCGGACACGGAGTGCACCTCCAGATCGCCCACCACCCCCTTCACCGACACCGTTCCCGAGACCTGGTTCGCGGTCACCCGACTTCCCGCGGGCACGCGGAGGGTGAAGGCCAGCTTGGCGTCGCCGCTGCAGTTCCGGTCGCGGTCCTGGACATCGCAGGGGCCACAGCAGACGCGCGCCACCACCTCGCCGGCCTTGCCGCGGAGATCGACCGTCCACTTCTTCTGCTCGGCCTCGCTGCCCGAGAGCCACTCCGCGTCGACCTCGGTCCGCGTGCCGGGAATGGCCTCGACGGTGATCGGCCCCGCCACGTTGCTCACCTGCACCGTCGGGGTGGCGCCGGTGTCGAAGGCCACGTGCGAGGCGCCGTCGCCGGCGGTGAGGGCCAGGGCCAACAGGACAGACGTCATGCGCGACTCCGTAAGAGGTCCGCAAGGTACGAGGGACGCCGCGCGGCTATTTCGACACCTTGTGCCCTCCGACTCGCGCGCCCACAATGGCCTCATGGCCACCAAGCCGCCGTCGGGGCGCCTCGCGCGTCTGGGCAAGCTGGCGTCGCTCTCGGCCAAGGTCTCCACCGGGCTGGCGGCGAGGGCCGCGGCGCGCGTGATCGGCAAGAACCCCGACGAGCTGGAGCGCCAGGCCACCGAGCGCGTGGTGGCCACCCTCGGCGAGCTCAAGGGCGCGGCCATGAAGCTGGGCCAGGCGCTGTCGATGGATCCAGACGCGCTCCCGCCCGAGCTGCGCGCGGTCATCGCCCGCTTGCAGAACCAGGCGCCGCCGGTGGCGTACGAGGAGATCGCGACCGTCATCGAAGCCGAGCTGGGCGGACCGCCGGAGGCGCGCTTCGCCGAGTTCGACCACACCCCGCTCGCCGCCGCCAGCCTGGGCCAGGTGCACCGCGCGCGGCTGCAGGACGGCCGAGAGGTCGCCGTGAAGGTGCAGTACCCGGGCATCGTGGACGCCATCGAGTCGGACTTCGCGAACCTGGGGGTGATCGTGAACGCGGTGGGCAAGACCTCGCCCACCTTCGACGGCCGCGAGTACTACGAGGAGTTCCGCCGGGAGATCGCCCTTGAGACCGACTACGAGCGCGAGGCGCTGCACGCGCGCCAGTACCGCGGCTGGGTGTCGCGCTTTCCGGATCTCGTGGTGCCCGAGGTCATCGACTCGCACTCGGGCAAGCGGGTGCTGACCCTGGAGCTGGTGCGCGGCGTGACCCTGGGCCAGTTCGTGACCACGTCGGCGGACGACGCGGCGCGCCTGCGCGTCTCCAGCCAGCTCATCCGCGCCATCTACGGGCCGTTCCTGCTCGCCGGCGAGATCCACGCGGATCCGCATCCAGGTAACTTTTTGGTTACAGACGACGGCAAGCTGGCCATCCTCGACTTCGGCAGCGTCAAGGCCTTCAGCCCCTCGTTCGTCGACGCCTGTCGCCGCTACTTCCGCGCGAACCTCGAAGGCCCGCCCATCGACGTGCTCGAGGCCGTGCGCGCCGCGGGCTTCCGGGTGGAGCTGCCCGATGCCCTGGCGCGCGACGTGCTCGGCGAGGTCCAGGCCATCGCCGGACGGCCGGTGCGCACCGGGAGCTACGACTACGGCGCCGACACCGCCAACAAGGACATGCGCGCCCTGGTCGCCCGCCGCGGCAAGGACGTGCTCCGCATCCGGCCGCCGGCCGAGGGCGTGATGTTCGCCCGCGCCATCGGCGGCTGCGCCCAGAACCTGCGCGCGCTCGCGGCGCGCGGAGACTTTCGCGCGGTGTTCGAAGGGCTCTTGCCCCTGCTGCCGTGAGCCCCAGCCAGGGCGCGCTCGCTTTTCGCACTTGCGAGCGAGCGGTGCGTTGAACATTCTCGCCGCGTCGGTCGTCCAACCGGCACCTTGCGAGGTCGTCCCATGCGCCGCGCCACCCTGCTCGCCTCCCTCCTCCTCTTCGCCTCGACCGCGTCGGCCCAGACCGCGCAAACGCCGATGGCGCCCGTGCCCCACCCCGTCTCGCCCATGCCCGGCTTCGTGCCGCCTCAGGTGCTGGTGACCCTCTCGGCGACGCCCGGGTCCAAGACCTGCGACCAGCTCATGGTCGACGGCAAGCGCAGCGACCTCGCCGGCCTCGCGCAGACCGCCAAGAACACGCTGGCGCACACGCCGCACGCGGGCGGCATCGTGAAGGTGGACAGCGCCTGCGCGCCGGCCGACGTCACCAAGATCGTGGACGCGCTCCACCAGGCCGGCATCGCCGAGGTGAAGGTGAGCCAGGCCGGCGCCCCGCTGCCGCCGCCGTCCGACGCCGTGAAGGCCGCCGCCACCGGCACCAACGCCTTCGCCGCGCAGCTCTACGGCCAGCTCAAGGGCAAGGGCGAGGCCAACCTCTTCTTCTCGCCGCTGTCGGTGGCTGCCGCGCTGGGCCTCGTCGATCTCGGCAGCGCGGGTGAGACCGCCAAGCAGCTCGACGCCGCGCTCCACCTCACGATGCCGCACGAGCAGGCGCACCTGGCGCTCGCGGACCTGCTCCAGCGCTACGTGCAGGGCCGCGGCGACTCGACGCTGGAGATCGCCAACCGCCTCTGGGTGAAGCCGGGCTTGAAGATCCTGCCCGAGTACACCACCAAGCTGCAGAGCGAGTTCGCGGGCGGCATGGAGACGGTGGACTTCTCGAAGTCGGAGGCGGCGCGCAAGACCATCAACAGCTGGGTCAATGACCAGACCCACGGAAAGATCTCCGACCTCATCGGCAGCGGCGCGCTCAGCGGGGCCACGGAGCTGGTGCTCACCAACGCCGTCTACTTCCTGGGCACCTGGCAGCACCCGTTCGACCCCGCCAATACGAAAGACGCGCCCTTCACCCTGCCCTCGGGCCAGAAGGCGAACGTGCCGCTGATGCACCTCGCGGAGAAGGGCATCGGCATCGACACCGGCGACGTGCAGGTGGTGGAGCTGCCCTATGGCCAGCAGGGCTCGCTCGCGTTCGACCTCATCGTGCCCAAGGCCGCCGACGGCCTGCCCGCGCTGGAGAAGAAGCTGCAGCCCGGCTACCTGGACTCGCTGCTCGGCGGCCTGCGGCCGGCGCACCTGAACCTGGCCATGCCCAAGTTCACCGAGCGCTCGCAGTTCGAGCTCACCCAGCCGCTGACCGCGCTCGGGCTGGGCGGGCTCTTCAAGAACCCCGACTTCTCGGCGATGACGCCGGCGAAGGGGCTGTTCGTCTCGGCCGTGATCCACCAGGCCTTCGTGGACGTGAACGAGAAGGGCACCGAGGCCGCGGCAGCCACGGCGGTGATCACCTCGCGGGCGATGCTGCGCATCCCCGAGCTGAACGTGACCGCGGATCACCCGTTCCTCTTCGTCATCCGCGACACGGCGACGGGCGGCATCCTCTTCATGGGCCGCGTGTCGGATCCGCGGAAGTAGCCGCAGCGGCCACGGGTTGAACCGGCGATGGCGAGCCTGGGCCATGCCGCCGTGGGGCTCTTCCTGGGACGCGCGGCGCGGCCGGGGGTGACGCTGCGCGAGCGCGCGTGGCCCATGCTCGGCTTCGCGACCCTGGCCCTCGCGCCGGACCTCGACGCCATCGGCTTCATGCTCGGCGTGCCCTACGCCGCCGAGTGGGGCCACCGCGGCGCGGCGCACTCGCTGCTGCTGGCGCTGGTCGTCGGCGCGCTGGTCGGGCTCGCGGCGCGCTCGTGGCGGATGGGGCTCCTGGCCATCGTCGCGCTGGGCAGCCACGGGCTCCTCGACGCGCTCACCGACGGGGGCCTGGGTGTCGCGCTCTACTGGCCCTTCGACCTCACTCGGCACTTCTTTTCCTGGCGGCCGATCCCGGTGGCGCCGATTGGCGCGGGCTTTCTGTCCTGGCGCGGGCTGCGCTGCGCGCTCTTCGAGTTGGTCGCGTTCGCGCCCGCGTGGCTGGCCGCGCTCTGGCCCAAGCCGACCAGGCCGGCTTGATTTCGCTGCGCCCGCGTGGGAATTGCTTGGCGCATGACGCGCGTGGAGTCACTGGGGCGGGTGCTCTTCCAAATCCGCTCCTGGAGTCCGTTGCCGGTGGTGGCCGCGGTGCTGGCGCTCCTGGCCTTCGTGCCCGGGCCTGCGCCCACGCCGGCCATGGAGCGGGTGCTGGTCGCGCTGGGGCTTTTGGCGTGCGCGCTCGGCCAGGCGCTGCGCGCGTGGGTGCTGGGCCTGGTGCAGGCGGGGACCAGCGGCCAGAACGACTACCTCGAGGCGGTGCACCTCAACACGGCCGGGCCGTACGCGCACGTGCGCAACCCGCTGTACGTGGGCAACTTCCTCATCTGTCTGGGGCTGGCGCTGGCGGCCGGCAACCTCTGGGCGGCGCTGCTCGGGCTGGGCTTCTTCGCGTTCGAGTACGCGTTCATCGTCCCGGCCGAAGAGGGCTTCCTGCGCGAGCGCTTCGGCGCGGCCTACGACGCCTACTGCGCCGCCGTTCCGCGCTGGCTCTGGCGGCTCACGCCCGCGCCCTCGAGCCAGACGCTCCCCGCGACCTTCGACTGGCGCCGCGCCCTGAAGAAGGAGCACAACCCCTTCTGCGCCTGGGCGAGCGGGATGCTGGTGCTGGTCGGCCTGCGCGCGTGGATGCAGCACCGCGCCGAGGCCATGCCCACGCTCGCGATCCTCGCGGCGACGGAGCTCGCCTTGCTGCTGGCCTACGTGGGCGTGAAGGGCTGGAAGCGCCGCTGGTGGCTCGCCGGCGGGTCGCCAAGCTGAATCAGTCGAGGTGTCCCTCGGCGCGGGAGCCGCCGGTGGGCGCCGTCGCGCTGGCCGGCGCTCGCGGCGGGAGCGGCGCGCGCCACCCGAAGCGCAGGCTGAGCAGGCGGATGCCGGATCCGACCGCGGCCCCCACGAGATCCGGAATCGGCCGCGGCAGAGGCGCGGCGCGCAAGGCGAGGAAGGTGGCGCTCCCGGCAAGCGCGGCCACGGCGTAGAGCTCGCCGGCGCGGAAGGTGCGGGGCGTCTCGCCGGAGAGCAGGTCGCGGCAGATGCCGCCGCCCACCGCGCCGATGACCCCGAGCAGCAGGCAGGGCAGGAGCCCCAGCCCCGCGTCTTGCGTGCGCAGCGTCGACGACACCGCGTACCAGCCCAGCGCCAGCGCATCCATGAACAGGATCGCCTTCTCGCTTCGAGCGCCCGCCCGCCAGCCGAAGAACCACGCCAGGCCCACGGCGACGAGGACCGTGAGCAGGTAGGTCGGGTTCGTGAGCGCGAGCGGCGTGCCGTGCTGGAGCAGCGTGTCGCGCAGGAGGCCGCCGCCCACGCCCGCGGCCAGGGCCACGCCGGCCACGCCGATGACGTCGTACTCGTGGCGGCGCTCTGCGGTCAGCGCGCCCGCCAGCGCGCCCGCGAAGACGCCTGCCAGGTCCACCGCAAAGAACGTCCAGGTCAGCTGGGGCACGAACGCCGGAGGCATGGCGCTCACACTTAACCAACTGGTGCGGGCGTGTCGAAGACCGGAGACCGGGCGAGCGGCCGCTCAAGCCTTGCGCGTCAGCTCCACCAGGACTCGCACCAGCTCCAGCGGGTGCACCGGGCGCAGCAGCTGGGCGTCGAAGCCGGCGGCCCTGGCGCGGACGCCAAGCTCGGGCCGCCGGTCGGCCACCAGCGCCACCGCGGGGATTCGCCCGCCCTTCTCCTCGGGCAACGCGCGCAACGCCTTCATCAGCTCCAGGCCGCTCGCCTCATGGGCGGAGAGCTCGGCGATGACCACGTCGAAGGAGCCCAGGTCCAGCGCCGTCCGGCCCACGTTGGAGCAGGACTCTTCCCTCACGGCTGCGCCCGCGTGCTCCAGCGCGAAGGCGAGGGCGTCGTGGGTGCGCGAGGGCGCGTCGACCATCAGCACCTTCAAGCCGCGCAGCTCGCCCTGGGGTCGCCAGACGTGCAGGCCAGGCGGCGTCTGGCGCCGGGCCTGGGCCGCCTCGGCGCCCGCGAGCGGCAGGGTGATCCGGAAGGTCGCGCCCCGGCCCGAACCTTCGCTCTCCACCTCCACCCGCCCGCCGTGCAGCTCCACCACGTGCTTCACGATGGCCAGCCCCAGCCCCAGCCCGCCATGGGTGCGCGTGCTCGAGGGATCCGCCTGGCGGAAGCGCTCGAAGACGTAGGGGAGGAACGCGGGCGCGATGCCCTGCCCCGTGTCGCGCACGGAGATCTGCGCCTGGCCCTCGCCGCCGCGCAGGAGCACCTCCACCCGGCCGCCAGCCGGCGTGAACTTGATGGCGTTGGAGAGCAGGTTCCAGATCACCTGCTGCAGCCGGTCCGGATCCGCGAGCAGCGGGCCCACCTCGGTCGACGGCGCGCCGGAGAGCACGATGCCCTTTGCTTCGGCCGCGGGGCGCACCGCCGCCAGCGCCGCCTCGATGATCTCCTGCGCGCGCGTGGAGCGCACGTGCAGGCGCAGCTTGCCGCTGGAGATGCGGGAGATGTCGAGCAGGTCCTCGATGAGCTGGCTCTGGGCGCGCACGTTGCGGTCGATGACCTCCACCGCCCGCGTCTTGCGCTCCTCGCTGAGCGTGCCCGCGCGGAGCATGCTGGTGTAGCCGAGCACCGCGGTGAGCGGCGTGCGCAGCTCGTGGCTCACCACGGCCAGGAACTCGTCCTTGGCGCGGTTGGCGGCCTCGGAGTCGCGCAGCAGGCGGCCGTTGTCGATGGCCAGGCCCGCGCGGCGGCCGAGCTCGAGGGCCAGCTCCAGATCGTCGTTGCCGAAGCGGCGGCCCTCCTCGCACAGGAAGATGAGCGCGCCCAGGGTGCGCCCGCGCGCGGTGAGCGGCACCTCGATGAGCGAGCGCATGCGCAGGTCGACGTAGAACTGCAGGAGCGCCGGATCCGCCACCTGGGACCGGAGCATGTCCAGATCCACCTCGGGAAAGAACTCGTGCTTGCCCTGGCGAAGCACCCGGCCCAGGCCGAGGCGCTCGTCGAGCTGGTCGCCGAACTGGCCGGCCGCGTTCCACATGAGGCCCACCGCGCCCGGGCGCTGGTGCGAGACCGCCACCCGGCGCACCCTGCCATCGGGCTCGATGACGTCGGCCACGGCGCCGTCGGCGAAGCCGGGAACGGCGAGCTCGGTGAGCTTGCGCAGGGCAGCGTCGAAGTCGGTGGCGCCGGCGAGCTCGGCCGAGGCCTCGGAGAGGAAGCGCCAGCGCCACTCGGCCTGCTTCTGGCCGTGGACGTCGGTCGCGGTCGAGAACCAGCGCACCGGGCCGCCCGGGGCGTCCACCAGCGGCATGCCGCGCACCAGGAACCAGCGGTAGGCGCCGTCGGCGCGGCGGAGGCGCAGCTCGATCTCGACGGGGATCTTCCGGTCGTTGGCCTCTTTCCAGCGGGCGGCGGTGCGCGCGCGATCGTCGGGGTGCACCGCGCGGAGCCAGCGGGATTGGTTGAAGAAGGTGAGGCCCTGGCCCACGTACTCCAGGAGGCGGCGGTTGGCGAAGCTGGCCCGGCCGCCGGGCTCGCCCACGATCACGTGGTGCGGGATGGCGTCGGCGATGGAGCGGAGCTCGCGCTCGCTGCGCTCGGCGGCGGCGCGCGCGCCCTGCTCGCGAGCGAGGAGCGCCTGGTGCTCGGTGACGTCCTCGTACGCAACCACCCCGCCCGAGAGCCGGCCCTCGGGGTCGTGGATGGGGCGCACGTGGGTGCGCAGCAGCATCACCCGGCCGTCTTTGGCCTCGAGCTGCAACAGCTCGCCGTCCACCCGCTCCCCGCGCGCGGCGCGCATGAAGGGGAGCTGCTCGAAGTCCAGGACCTCGCCGTGCGCGTCGCGGGCCAGGCAGCGCGGCCCGGACTCGCGCAGCTTGAGCAGCTTCTCCGCGGGCGGGTTGGCGTAGAGCAGCCGCCCCGTGGGCGCCTCGACGAGAATCACCGCCTGGGGCAAGGCCCCCAGCACCGCGTTGAGCTGCTGCTGCTTCTGGTGCACCTCGGCGGCGAGGGCGCGCGCGTTGCCTTCGGCGGCGCGCTGCTCGGTGAGGTCGAAGAAGGAGCAGACCACCTGACGCTGCGCCGGATCCGCCGCGGGGATCACCCGGGCGTGCGCGCTGTACCAGTGGACCTTGCCGTCGAGGGTGCTGCGCATGCCCAGCACGGTGGCGGGCTGGCTCTGGCCGGTGGCGAGCGCGAGGGCGATGGGGAGCTCGGCGTCTGGACAGCGCGCGCCGTCCTCGCGGACGTACTCGATCTCCGCCCTCCAACCCGCCATGCCCTCCTGGGCGCGACCGCGGCGGTCGAGGAGCTTCCGGGCGCTGCGGTTGGCCATCACCAGCGAGCCGTCGGCGGCGATGACCACCACGCCCTCGTCGAGCGCGTCGACCACCGCGCGGAGCTGGAACTCGCGGCCCTCGAGCGCGCGCGCCAGCTCTTCGGCGCGCTGGCGGGCGCGGGTCTGCTCGGTGATGTCCGTGGCCACCAGGAGCAGCCCGGCGACGGCGCCCGCGGTCCCGCGCAAGGGCTCCACCAGCAGGCGGAAGTGGCTGTGCTCCGCCAGCCCGCCGCGCAAGAGCGGCAGGCGCAGCTCCGGCGCGAGGTAGGCCTCGCCGGTGCGGTACACCTGGTCGGCGAGCTCGAGCAGCCCGGAGCCAGCGAGCTCGGGCAGGGCCTGCTTCAGCGGACGCCCGCAGAGGTCGGTGCGGCCCAGCACCTCTTCGCAGGCGTGGTTGGCGAACTCGAGGACGTGCTCCGGGCCGCGGGCGATGCAGAGCGCCGCCGGCGCGTCCATGAGCGCCGAGAGGACGTCGAGGTCCTCGGAGGTGACCCCGGAAACGGGATCGAAGCTGGTGGGCGGCATAGGCATGGCCTGCACGAAGCCCCCCGGCTTCAGCTCAGGTCATACACGTTCTCGCCCGGCGAACGGCGCCGCGGCGACGCTGGCCGTCGGGTGGTGAACGCGGTTCCGCGCGCTGGGCAAAACGCGGAACTCAGAGGGCATGTCGGCGCGGGCGGTTGCGGGCCGCGGACGCCTGTCCGTCCCCGGGCATTTCCAGGATGGACAGGCGCGGACTGTCCGGATCCGAGCGGATCCGGATCCGATTTTCAGGGTCCGGCGGCGAGGCTGCGCTTCTCTTCGGTGCCACCGGGCGGCACGGCGAGGACGAACTCCGCGTCGGCGACCTGGCCGTTGATGGCCACGTCGCTGAGGACGGTGCGCGCGGTGGCCTTGCCGTCGTGGCTCTCCACGACCTCGCTGGGGAAGCACAGGCCCAGCTTGGCGTCGCAGGTCTGCTGGGTCACCTCCACGCGGCTCGCGCCCTCGGGGCCCTGGATGGCCTTGTCCATCAGGTCCATGGCGGGCATGCCGAAGCGGAAGGTGAAGGCGTAGCTCTGGGCGCCGTCGGCCACGCTGGCCTTGAGCTCGGCCACGTCGCGGTCGCCGGTGGCGGCCTTGGTCTTTGCAGCCGTGACGGTCGCGGGCAGGAGCGGCGCACGGAAGCCCTCGGGCACGAAGGGGGCGAAGATCTGGTGCAGGAAGGCGTCGGCCTTGTCCTTGGGGAGCGCCGAGAGATCGAACGTGGTGAGCTTCTTGGCGGCGACGTCGAGGTCTTTGAGCGAGGAGCCGTCGAAGACGAAGACGTGCGCCTGCGCGCCCTCGGTCTCGCCGCGCATCTTGCCCGGGCTGCGGTAGGCGAACTTGAAGCCCAGCGACTGGTTCGAGGCGAGGTCCGTGGTCACGCCGTGGAAGCGGTACGAGGTGAGCTTGCGCTCGCGCTCCGCGAGCTGGGTGCGGACCTGCGAGGCCAGCTCGTCGCTGGGCGGTGCGGCCTTGTTCTTGTCGCTGGGGCAGGCCGCGAGCACGAAGGCGAGAGCGAGGAGCGAGAGGCGAGCGCGCATGGGCTGAGGAACCTCGCAAAAAATCGGGGGGAGCGCCACATCCCCCGGGACCAGGCCGAAGTCCACCCGAGGCTGGGCCAGGGCCACCCAGGACGTCGGGGCTCGGAAGCCCCTCCTCCATCCACCACGTCCTTGGCTTCGGGAGTAGAACGCGCGCATGCAACGGCTCCAGCGCTGGCTGCTCGAGGGCGATGGCCACGGCTCCGGTCCCGCCGTGGCCTGGCTCTTCCAGCGGCTGCTCGCGCTCTGCATGGCCGGCGCGTTCGCGTCGCTGGCGGTGCAGGTCGGTCCCTTGCTCAGCAGCCGGGGGATCTTGCCCTGGGCTCCCTTCGCCCAGCTGCTGCACGACCAGCACGTCTCGCTGCTCGACGCGCCAAGCCTCCTGCGATTCACGCCCTCGGACGGCGCGCTCGTGGGGCTGGCGTGGTTCGGCGCGGGGCTCTCGTTGCTGGCGCTCTTCGACATCGCCCCGCGCGCGATGCTCGGCATCGGCGGCCTGCTCTACCTGAGCTTCGTCACCGCGGGCCGCGACTTCTTCACGTTTCAGTGGGACGCGATGCTCATCGAGAGCGCGCTGCTCGCGGTCTTTCTGCCCACGGATCGACCCGCGCGCTGGATCCACCTGCTCTTCCGGGTGCTGCTCTTCAAGCTCTACTTCGAGAGCGGGATCGCGAAGTGGTCCAGCGTGCTCGGCGATTGGAAGAGCGGCAGCGCGATGACGCTGTACTACGAGACCGCGCCCATCCCGACGTGGCTCGCGTACTTCATGCACCACCTGCCCGCGGGCTGGCACCACCTGGAGAGCTGGGCGACTCTGGTGCTGGAGCTGCTCGTGCCGCTGCTCATCTTCGGCCCGCGCTGGCCCAGGCGGATCGCGTTCGCGGCGTTCAGCTTCTTCCAGGTGATGGACCTGCTCACCGCGAACTACGGGTTCTTCTGCTACCTCTCGCTCGCGCTGGGCGTGTTCCTCCTCGACGACCGCGATCTGCCCTTCGCCCGGCCGCGCAACCCGCCCAAGCGCTGGGAGCATCCGGCGCTGCTGGTCGGGATGATGTCGATATATCTGGTTCTCTCGACGATCGCGGCGTGGCCGCTGGTGGATCCGCGCGGGATGCCGGAGTGGGCACGCACCGTGCGACGCGCCGAGTCTCCGTTCTGGGCGGTGAACGCGTACCACCTGTTCGCGTCGATCACGACGACGCGGCTCGAGCCGCGCTTGCAGACGCTGGAGAACGGCAACTGGGTCACGCACCCGCTGCGCTACGAGCCCGGGCCGCCGAATCGCGCGCCGCCGTTCGTGGCGCCGCACCAGCCGCGGCTGGATTTTCAGATGTGGTTCTACGGGCTGCGTCCGCGGGGGCAGCCGCCGGAGTACGTCGACGGCTTGCTCACCCAGCTCTGCAAGGATCCGAGCGCGATCCAGAAGCTGTTCCCGGATCCGCTGCCAGAAAAGCCGGACGCGGTGCGCGTGAACTTCGCGCGGTACACGTTCGCGACCGCCGAGGAGCACGCGCGGACGGGCGCGTACTGGCATGTGCAGGAGCTCGGCGTGGGGCCAGAGCTCGACTGCGCGGAGCTGCGCTAGCCGGTGCCGGTCTCTTTGGCCGTCGCGGGCTCGCGCTCTTCGGCGAAGAAGCGCAGCCACTCGGACCGCTGCGCGCGGGCGTCGCTCATGCCCATCTGGATCAATTGATCCGCGAAGCCGCCATCGAAGAGCAGGTAGCTGACGAGGTCGTTCTCGGCGCCGCCCTCGCGCTCGGCCAGGCGACGCACCACGCGGCCCACGACCTTGTTCGCCACGCGCTTCTTGAACTCCGCCGAGCGGATGTACTCCGCCGCGAGCGCGCCCATGTCGGTCGAGGGCCGGATGACGATGCGCCGGACATACTTAACCGGTTGGTTACGAAGCGGCACGAGCGCGGAGTTGAGCGTCTCCGCGAAGGTGGGCCCAAAGGCGGAGTTGCCGGCCTCGATGAGCGCGTTGATGCGCTCGAGGCGATCGAGATCTTGATCGGTCGAGTCGAGCAGGAGCGCGTTCATGGTCTTGCCGAGAAGGAACGGCGCGCTTCCCACGTGCGTCTCGCGCTGGGCCATGGCGGCCTTGGCGCGCACCTCGCCCGGCGACGGCTGGTGTCGCAAGGGGACGATGATCACCCGCTCGGCGCCGAGCCGGAGCGCGGGCGAGAGCGGCAGGTTGTGGCGCAGGCCGCCGTCGACGAAGAGGTGACCGCCGATGCGCACGCTGGGGAAGATCACCGGCAGCGCCGCCGACGCGAGCGCGTGCTTGGGGCCGATGCGCGTGGGGATCGCGGCGGTGTTCGGGTCGCGGCTCCACTGGGGCGCGCCGCCGCCGTTGCGCTGGATGAAGACGAAGTTCTGGCCGGTGGCCACGTGCGTCGAGGAGATGGCCAGCGCGTGCACCGCGCCGCTCTTGATGTTGCGCGCCACCTGGCGCCAGGGCACCACCCGCGCGACGACGTGCAGGAGGCCGGCGGGATTGACCAGGCCGCCGGTGAGGCCGCTCTCCCAGCGCATGGGGGTCTTGCCCATGAACTCGCGCAGGACGCGGAAGATGTCGCCGTAGCCGAACTGGAGGATCTCTTCGATCTTCAGGCCTCGCCAGGTGTCGACCATGCCCTGGCCCTGGAGCTCGGGCGCGTGGGCGGTGCCGGCGATGTAGCTGGCGTTGAGCGCGCCGACGGAGGTGCCCGTGAGCACGTCGAGTGAGACCTGCCGGCCGAGGTCGCGCGCGAGCTCCGTGCGCAGGTAGTGCACCACGCCCGCTTCGTACGCGCCGCGCGCCGACCCGCCGCCCAGCACCAGTCCGGTCCGCATGGAGAGAGGATCGACCTGGATTGGGCGAGCGTCAAATGGGCGGCGGCAGGCGGCCGAGCTCGACCGACGAAGCCGGCCAGGACTGGAACTGGAGGAAAACGTCGTACGGAGTGCTTGCGAGCCCACCGCGCCCGCGATAGAAGCACCGCCGTTTTCGCAGGGCCCGATGCCCGGGTAGCTCAGTCGGTAGAGCAGGGGATTGAAAATCCCCGTGTCGCTGGTTCGATTCCGGCCCCGGGCACCACTTCATCTCGCTTTTTCGGATCAGCTCCCGCCGCGCGTCTTCGGCCGCGCCTTCAGCAGCGGGCTCGCCCATGCTTCCGCGATCCGCTGGGCCTCGAGCGGCGCCACGCCGTGGGACACCTTGAGGTGCTCCTCGAGCTCGGCCGAGCAGTGGGAGATCTCGAAGATGTCCTCGCTGGGGGCGCGCATGCTCCAGCTGCACTGGGGGCAGGCGGCGGTGCGGGAGCCGCGGGGGCCGGCGGGGCCGTCGCCGGGATCGAAGCCGGGGATGAGCTTCTGGCTCCAGGCGCGGGCGTGGTCGTGGGCGCGCTGCCAGGTCCAGTCGTGCTCGGCGGCGAGGTGGGCTTTGAGCTCCTGCTCCACCCCGAACACCACCTCAGGAACCTCGCTGTGCGCGGTCTTCGACCAGGCGCACTCGGGGCACTTCACCACCTTGGCCATGGCCGGAGTGTAGCAAGTTGAATGCTCCGGGGTGCCAGGCTTCCCCTGGCATGCTCGGACGCTCCGTACCTGGGAAACGGTAACGGTGATCGGTAAATGGTGGTCGGCCCGATCACCGTTTCCCGATCACCGTCACCGTTCCCCAAGCAAGTGGCTCTGCCGGGCGCAGCGGGGAAAGCCGGGCACCCGAGCCATGCCGGCGCGCCTCGCGCGACGGCCACGCGTCCCCGAGTTTCGCTCGTGCGTCCTACCAGCCCGGCTGCGGAATCCGCCGTTCGCCCAGCGCTTGATCCACCAGCCCCAGCAGCGCCTCCGGGGAGAACGGCTTCGAGAGGTGGTACGGCGTCCCAATCCGTTTGGCCACCGCGCTCAAGCCCATGGCTGCGGAGACCACCACCACGGGGATGTTGTCCCGCCCCATGTTCTCCACGAACATCCGCTCCACCATCTGCGGCCCTGTGAGCACCGGCATCTCCACGTCCATCACCACCACGTCGGGCAGCCGCTCCTCCAGCCGCTCCAGCCCCTCGCGCCCGTTCCGCGCCAACCGCACGTGGTGCCCCGCGCCCTCGAGGAAGATCTGCACCAGCTCGGCGATGTCTGGGTCATCCTCCACCAGCAGGATGTCGGCCATGGCGCTCAGCCCCCTGGCCCGTCGGGCGCGGGCGAGGGAAGCCCGTCGTGCAACGGCTCGGGCTCGATGTTCCGGTGCCACGACCGCGGCAGGCGAAAACCAAACGCGCAGCCCTGCACGGGCAGGCTCTCCGCCTCCACCTGCCCGCCATGGGCCTCCACGATCCGGCGCACGATGGAGAGCCCCAGCCCCACCCCGGCGTAGGGCTCCGAGGAGATCGACACCCCGCGAAAGCGATCCCACACGTGCTCGAGCTCCTCTTGCGCGAGCCCGGGGCCCTCGTCGGTGACCCGCACCGCGGCCTCGTCGTCCGTGGCGCGCAGGGACAGCAGCACCTGGCCTCCCAGCGGCGAGCGCTTGATGGCCGAGGACACCAGGTTGTTGAGGGTCTCCTCCAGGCGCACCGGGTCCACCCGCGCCAGGACCGGGCCGGTGGGCACCTGGGCGGTGATGGTGTGGTGCGCGCTGACGGATCGGAATCGCCCCGCCGCCTCCAGCACCAGGGTGCGCAGGTCGTCGAGCTCGGTGAGGAGCACCAGGTGCCCCGACTCGATGCGCACCGTCTCGAGAAAATCACCCACCATGCGGTTGAGCCGCGTCACCTGTCGGCGCACCAGGGCCAGCAGGCGACGCTGGCTCTCCTCCGGGGGGATGGTCTCGTCGCCGCCGAGCACCGAGGCCGAGAGCTGCAGCGCCGAGAGCGGCTCGCGGAGCTCGTGGGCCACGCTCGCCAGGTAGGAGAGCCGGTCCACCCGCCGGCGCGCGTGCATGGCCACCACCTCGTTGAAGCACCGGGCCACGTCCTGCACCTCGGCGGCGCCCTGCACCGGCGCACGGGCGGTGAAGTCGCCCACCTGGGTCCGCTCGACCGCGCGCGAGAGCTGCCCGACCGGCCCCACCACCGCGCGCTGCACCCAGACCGCCGCCAGCACCGTCAGCAGCAGGATCAGGCCCCCGCCCGTGTAGCCCAGCACGTCGCCGAGGCGATTCCATCGGGCCCCCGCGCGCTCGGCCTGGTTGGCGCTGTCGATACTCTGGTTCACGAGCGCGTCCAGGGCGACGTAGGCCGCCTGGAAGCGCGTCTCTGCCACCCGGGCGTCGGCGGGGACGGTGTGCGCCGAGGCGAAGTAGGCGTCCACCGCGGCGGAGGCCTCATCGAGCGCCGCCCGCTGACCGGGCGAGCGGAAGCTCTCGAAGCCGTCGTGCAGGTTGCGTCGAATGTCCGCCTCGGCATCGGCCCGGGTGAGCGGATCCCCGCTTCGCTCCTGCACCAGCAGATCCACCCGCGCCTCTTCCGCCTGGCGCACCGTCGCCACCGAAGCGCGCAACGTGCGCGAGGTCTCGTGCAGCAAGTTGGTGAGCCCCACCAGGGCTCCAGCCACCACCGTGACCAGCACGGCGACGGCGACCGTGGCCAGCCGGAGCGCCCGGCCGAGGGAGAGGGGCGAGGTGAAATTCACGGCTGGCTCCGGATCAATGGCTAGGCATGCCTTCCCCCGGGGGCAACGCTGCGCCGCCTCGACGGGCGGCCGGGTGAGCCGTCCAAACAAGATATATCTCGTTGTCGGCGACAGGCGGGGTTTCCTGAGCGGAAAGCGCCGCCGGCCGAGTTCGCTTGAACTCAGGCACCAATATCGAACACTCTGGAGCCCTTGGGCCGGAGGGAGTTCTTCGTGAATCTCGGCAAGCTTTTCAAAGTCCTGGTGATGGGCGGAGCGGTCATCGGCGCCTCCGGCTGCGGCGCATCCGACAGCTCCAGCTCCAGCTCGACCGGCACCAGCGGCTCCGGCTCCACCAGCGCGGGCTCCACCACCGGCGGCGCATCGACCGGCACCCACGGCTCCGGCTCCACCACCGAGAGCTCCAGCGGCAGCTCCACCGGCGCCACCACCGGCTCGACCGGCGGCGGCACCACCGGCTGGTAGCCCCGAGCCGCAGGCCGGCAGCCTGAAGCCCGGCCGCCCGCTCTCGTGCGGCGCCAGGCCCCCTCGACTTCGTGCCGTTTCGTGGTAAACGCGCGCCCGCACGGCGCCGCGTTGCCTGGCGGACGCCCTTTTGTTACGCCTGCCCGCCAGAGGTGCGCCCATGAACGTCGAGATCCAGCGGACCAGCCAGCCCGGCGCGCTGCCCGAAGGCGACCTGGGCTTCGGGGTGCACTTCACCGACCACATGGCGGTCGCGGAGTACGAAGAGGGCAAGGGCTGGCTCCGCCCCCGCGTGCAGCCCCGCGGGCCCATCACCCTCGACCCGGCCGCGTCGGGCCTGCAGTACGGCCAGTCGATCTTCGAGGGCCTCAAGGTCTTCCGCGGCACGGACGGCAAGCCCTTCTGCTTCCGCCCGCTCGACCACAACCGCCGCTTCGCGACGTCGGCGAACCGGCTGTGCATGCCATCCGTCGACGCCGAGCTGTGGATGGGCCTGGTGCGCGCGCTGGTCCAGACCGACGAGAAGTTCGTCCCCAGCAAGCCCAACACCGCGCTCTACCTGCGGCCCACGCTCATCGGCACCGAGGGCTTCCTCGGCGTGCGCCCCGCCAAGAAGTACCTCTTCTACGTGCTCGCCTCGCCGGTGGGCAGCTACTGGGGCGCGGGCGGCCCGCGCGCGGTGCGCCTGTGGATCGAGGAGCACTTCGTGCGCGCGGTGCACGGCGGCATGGGCTTCGCGAAGACCGGCGGCAACTACGCGGCGAGCCTGAAGGCCGCCGAAGAGGCCAAGAAGCGCGGCCTCGACCAGGTGCTCTGGCTCGACGGCGTCCACCGCACGCACATCGAAGAGATCGGCACCATGAACGTCTTCGTGCGCACGCCCGAGGGCCTGTTCACGCCGCCGCTCGGCGACACCATCCTGCCCGGCGTCACCCGCGACACGGTGCTCACGCTGGCCAAGGGCATGGGCATCAAGGCCGAGGAGCGGCCCATCTCGGTGAAGGAGCTCGAGGCCTGGAGCAAGAAGGGCGAGCTCCTGGAGATGTTCGGCGCGGGCACGGCGGCGGTGATCACCCCCATCGCCGAGCTGGTATCGGAGCACGGCAGCATCAAGGTGGGCAACGGCGGCGTGGGCGAGCTCGGCCAGAAGTTCCTGCACGACATCGCGGCGCTCCAGCGCGGCGAGGCACCCGACGCGCACGGCTGGCGAGTCGCGCTCTAGTCGCCGTGATTCGTGGCTCGCGGCTCGTTCGAAGCTGCGCGATTGGTTATTAACCGTTCGTTAATGTGACCAACCCCCAGCCCCCAGCCCCCGGCCCCACGACTGGGGCCACGCTCGAGCTCCTCACCGAGCACGCTCGCACGCTCGATCTCGCGCCGGTCTTCGCGCGCTTCGACGCCGACGGCTACGCGCCGCTGGGCAAGATCCTCACCGACGAGGCAATCGCCCAGCTGCAAACGGCGTCGGACGATCTCTTGCTCGGGCGCGTGCGGCCGGAGGGCATGTTCTTCCAGCTCGACTCGCCGACCGGCAAGTACGACGACGTGGCCTTCGACACCGGCTGGGTGGGTCCGCGGCTCGACTACCGCAAGGTGGAGAAGCTCGAGCGCGAGCCGCGCTTCCTGGCGCTCATCGAGAACCCGCTCTTCGCACGCGTGGCGCACGCGCGCATCGGGCCGGACGTCGCCATCTACCGCGCGGTGCTCTGGGTGAAGGCGCCGAGCGGCGGCACCGAGCTGCCCTGGCACCAGGACGGCGGGCGCTTCTGGGGAATCGATCGCGATCCCACGCTCCAGACCTGGGTGGCGCTCGACGACGCGCCGCTCGATGCGGGCTGCGTGCGCGTCGTTCCCGGCTCGCACCGCGCCGGCCTGGTGACGGAGTTCGGCGGCCAGATCGCGGACGACGTCCTCGCGCGCGAGAACGCGGAGGCGCGCGCGGTTTCACTCCCGGTGAAGGCCGGCGAGGCGATGCTCCTGCACAACCACACCTGGCACACCAGCGGCTTGAACAGCTCCGGCAAGATCCGGCGCGCCGTCGGCATCTGCTACATAAACGCGGCCACGAAGTGCACGCGCAAGCGCCACAAGCCGCGGACGTTCGTGCGCGTCTTCGAAGATCGCTAGCCGATCGCGATGCCCGCGACGGCCGCGCTCGCGAGCAACCACAGTCCACCGCGCGGATACTTGAGCGCACCGAGCGTGACCAGCGCCGTCACCGAGATCGCCGCGAGCCCGAAGCCGTTCGCGCGACTCAGTCCGTAGCCCGCGGCGAGCACCAATCCGACGGTCACCGGCGCGAGTCCCTCGGCGAGCGCGCGTCCGAGGCGGGTGCCGCGCAAGCGACCCCATGCGCGTCCGATCGCGATGGCCGCGAGCGCCGGCGGTCCGCAGAACGCGATCGTCGCCACCGCCGCGCCGCCGAGCCCGCCCACGTGCCAGCCGACGAGCCCGACCACCATCGCGTTCGGTCCGGGCGCGGCCTGCGCCAGCGCCACGAGCGAGGCAAAGAGCGGACCGTCGAGCCAGCCGCGGACGTCGACGAGCTGCCGCTGCATCTCGGGAATGACGGGATTCGCGCCGCCCACGGCCATCAGCGAGAGCTGCGCGAAGACCAAAGCCAGCGATCCCAGTCGGCCGTTCATGCGCGCCTCCACGCCCGCCAGACGCTCGCGGGCACCAAGGCCAGCACCACCCAGGGCAGCGGCCACTTCAGCGGGCCCGCGGCCACGAACGCCAGCGCCGCGATGAGCAGCATGGGCAGCGACCTCCGCAGCGGCTTCGCGAGCTGCAGCCCCATGGCCCAGACCAGCCCGGCCGCGCCTGCGCCCAGGCCCACCAGCGCCCGGTGCACCGGGGCGATGTGAACCCAGCGCATGAGCACGGCGTCGATGGCCACCGCGAGCAACGTGGGCACGGCCATCACCCCGGCGAAGGCGGCCAGGGCGCCACGCCAGCCGCGGTAGCGATCGCCGAGGTAGACGGCGAGGTTGATCACGTTCGGCCCGGGGATGACCTGGGACATGCCCAGCGACTCCGTGAACTCGGCGTCGGTGAGCCAGCGCCTGCGGACCACGAGCACCTGCCGGGCCCAGGCCGCCGCGCCGCCGAAGCCGTTGAGCGCCACTTCGAGGAAGCCCGTGAAGAGCTCGGCGGAGCTCGGTCGGGGCGCTTCGGGCTTCGCGGTGACCGTGTCCATGTCGAAAACGTAGCCGGACCGGAGGCGCGCTCGCCAACGAGTTCCAATCCCCTTTCCATGAGCTAGACTCATGCTCATGCGCCGCCTGCCCTCGCTCAACGCCCTGCGCAGCTTCGAGGCCGCCGCCCGGCTGGGGAGCTTCACCGACGCGGCGCGCGAGCTCTACGTCACCCAGGGCGCGGTCAGTCGTGCGGTGGCGGGCCTGGAGGCGTGGCTCGGGGTGGTGCTCTTCGCGCGCGAGGGCAAGAAGGTGACGCTCACGCCCGCGGCGCGCGCGTACCGCGAGGAGATCGCGGCGGCGCTGGATCGCATGGCCATCGCCACGGCGCGCCTGCTGGAGCAGCGCACCGGCCAGCCCCTGCGGCTCGACGCGCTGCCCACGCTGGCGATGCGCTGGCTCATCCCCCGGCTGCCGCGGTTTCAGGCGCGCTGGCCGGGCGTGGAGGTGCACCTCTCGACCTCGGATCGCAAGGTGATGGCGGGTGAGCCCTTCGATGTCGCGATCCGGCGCGGGCCGCAAAAGTGGCCGGGGCTGAAGGCGGTGCGCTTCCTGGACGAGCGCGCCACGCCGGTCTGCGCGCCGGCGCTCGCTTCGCGCAAGAAGCTCTCCAAGCCGGAGGACCTGAGCCAGCACACGCTGCTGCACGCGGATCCGCGGCCGGAGGAGTGGCAGTCGTGGTTGAGCGCGCAGGGGCTCTCGAAGCTGAAGCCGCTGGCGAGCCTGCGCTTCGATCACTTCTACCTCGCGCTGCAGGCGGCGCAGGACGGGCTCGGGGTGGCCATGGGGCCGCTGCCGATCATCGACGAGGACCTCGCTGCGGGCCGGCTGGTGGCGCCATTCCCGACGCGCGTGGTGGCGGCACGGAGCTACTACGCGCTCACCGCCCGCCGAGCCTCGACGCCGGCCGTCGAAGCCTTCGTGGATTGGCTGTGCGAAGAAGGCGCGGCCTGATGCTTAACCACCCTGTTAAGGCTGCGTGTTCTCGCTCGGCGTTCCCGGGGGCACGCCGGGCTGGGTGATCGGCGGCGGCGCCGGCGGCGGCGGGTTGACCACCGACGATCCCGGGTTGAGCGCGTTGTTCACGCCGTCGTTCTGCTGCGAGCCGGAGAAGCTCGTGCCGGTGTTGCAGTCAGCGCCCACGCACGGCTGGGTAGCGCCGAGGTTGTTGTTGGTCGTCGCCGGCTGGCCGAGCGCGCTGCCCGGCGTGGTGCCCAGCTGCGTGCTCGAGCTGCCCGAGAGCCCCGTGCCCGGCGAGCAGTTGATGCCCACGCACGGCTGGGCGCCCGACACGCCGATGGAGGGCGTGCCCATTTGATTGCAGTCGATGCCCACGCACGGCTGCCCAGGGTTCAGCCCCGTGCCTGGCGCGGTGTTCACCGGGCCGCCGAGCTGATTGGGCGAGCCCGGCGTGGTGGGCGTGGTCTGCGCGAAGGCCGGCGCCGACAGCAGCGCCGCGATGGCGAAGACGAGCGTGCGCATGGAACACCTCAAGGTCTCGAGCGAGGACGCGTCGCAACCCTGAAGCTATGCAGCGTCGCTGCGCCGACACCTGCCGTGGCGCTGGTTCGCTCGCTTGTTGGTGCCGGCTCGGCCGCTCGCTCAGCCGTCGTGGCGGCGGCGATCGTGGGCGAAGCTGGCCAGGTCGATGGGCCGCACGGCGTTGTACATCGGGCACGCCTGGCACGACCAATCGCCCCAGCCGCGCTTCACCGCCAGGTCCAGACACGACCCGTAGCTGAAGCAGGTGAGGTTGCGGTAGCGATCCGGACACGGCTCGGCATGCCGCGTGCGGTACTCGATGGGATTGGGGGTCGCGCTCACGCGGCAGCTTGTAGCAAAGTCACATGCTCAGTTCCATTCACTTTGTGATCTTTCCCTCGGAAAAACACTCATTTCATCCCTGAAATGATTTCAAAGTTGAAATGGTGCTTCGTATCTTCGCGGGCGCACTCGGGGTGCGCATCGGCGCAGTTGAAAGCGGGCCGGGGTTACGGTCGGAGGTGGCAACGGTGATTGCCTTTCTGGGCACGGGGTTGATGGGCGCGGAGTTCGTGCGCGGGCTGCTCGCGCGCGGCGAATCGGTCCGGGTGTGGAACCGCACCCGCGCGCGGGCCGAGCCGCTGCGCGAGGCGGGCGCCGAGCTCGCGAACGATCCCGCGGAGGCGGTGCGCGGGGCGGCGCGCGTGCACCTCTCGCTGGGCGACGACGCGGCGGTCGAGTCCGTCCTCGAGGCCGCCCTGCCCGCCCTCGCGCCCGACGCGCTCGTGCTCGACCACAGCACCACCGCGCCGCTTCCGACGGCCGAGCGCACGAAGGGTCTGCGCGCGCGAGGCATCGCCTACGTGCACGCGCCGGTGTTCATGGGGCCCAAGAACGCCCGCGACGCCACCGGGCTGATGCTCACCTGCGGCGAGGCCGCGCTCCTCGCGCGCGCCAAGCCCATTCTTCAGACGATGACCGGCAAGCTCCTCGACCTCGGCGCGGATCCAGCGCGCGCCGCGGCCTTCAAGCTCTTCGGAAACCTGATGATCGTCTTCATCAGCAGCGGGCTGGGCGACCTCTTCGCGCTCGCGCAGGGGCTGAACATCGCGCCCACCGACGCGCGCGATCTCTTCGACTCCTTCAAGGCGTCGAACACGCTCGACCTGCGCGGCAAGCGCATGGCCAACGGCGACTACGCGGCCACGTTCGAGCTGGCCATGGCCCGCAAGGACGTGCGCCTGATGCTGGAGACGGCCGCGGCCACGGGCGCGAAGCTGGAGGTGCTGCCCGCGATCGCGTCGCACATGGACGCGCTCATCGCCCAGGGCCTGGGCGAACAGGACCTGGGCATCGTGGCCAAGCGGCGCTGACGGCTGGAGCTACTTCTTGCCCACCTCGCGCAGCCAGCCGGTGGCGGAGGCGAGCGCGGGGTGGTTCACCACGTAGACCTGGCGCTTGCCGCCGGCCTTCTGGTCCTTGGCCTCGAGCACCTTGGCGTCGGTGAGGATGCGCAGGTGGCGGGAGATTGCCGGCCAGGTGCAGTCGAACTCGCGGGCGATCGCCGAGGGCGCACCCACGCCGCGCATCACCAGCTGCACGATCTCGCGACGGCGCTTGTTGCCCAGCGCCCGGAACACCTGATCCACACTCTTGCTGCTGCTCGCCATCCGGCCCTCCTGAGGCTCAAAACGGTTTGGTTATATTAACACGAAGGTTTTGCTTCTCAATGGCCATCAGCGCGCGAGGATGGTCGTCTCGCCGACGGCGCCCACCTGGTGGAAGCCGTGCTGCTCCAGATCCTGCTGGTTCTTCGGGCTGCGGAAGATGACGGCGCGGTTCACCTGGGGGTTGGCCATGGCCTGGAGGTAGCCGGGGTAGCCGGGGCCGGTGTAGAGCACGTTCACGTCGCGGCCCACGTAGAAGCTCCCGCCGCAACCCCAGCGCGACTCGTTCACGATGATGAGCTGCTTCAACTCCGGATCCGCGCCGACCTTCATCGTGGCCTTGAAGAGGTCGCTCTCCAGATCCGGGAGCTTGGCGTAGCTCCACGCAGAGAAGCCTGCGAAGGCGAGCAGTCCCGCCGCCGCCGCGCCCTGGAGCGCGCGGCTGCGCTTCCAGAGCGCGGTGAAGCCCTCGGCGAACGCCGGCGCGAAGGCGACCGTCACCAGCAGCACCACCGGAAACACGAAGCGATCCACTTTGTAGGCCGTCGACGACAGCGCGTAGAGATACGCAGCCGCCGGCGCGAGCATGCGATCCGCGCGGATCCGGAACCAGGGCAGCCCGAGCAAGAGCGGCCACGGCATCCAGGTCTTGAGCAGGTCCAGGTAGAACCACCACGGCGACGAGCCGAACTTCCGCGCCGCGCCGTCGCCCAGGTTGAAGCGCACGTACGCGAACACCGAGTGCCACGGCCCGCCCCAGCTCGCCCAATCCAGCGCGCCGAGCGCCAGCGCCACCACGGCGCCGCTCGCGACGGCTCCAGCGATTTGCTTCCAGCGCCGCTCCACCAGCGCCTGCAGCATCACCGCCACGATCAAGCTCGCGAAGCCGTAGCGCACCACGAAGGCGAGGCCCAGCCAGAGCCCGGCGAGGAGGCCGCTGCGGAAGGGGCGCGCGTCGTCATCGAGGGCGGCGATGCCCGCGACGCCGAAGAGCGCGCCCATGGGCTCGCCGAGCGTGCGCCCCAGGAAGTAGAGCGAGAGCGCCCAGCCCACCACGATCACCAGCGCCAGCCGCGCCGCGAGCGCGCTCGACGTCCGCCGCTGCGAATACGCGAGCACGCCGCGGAAGCCGGGATACGCACAGAGCGCCATCACCAACGCGACGCCGAGCCGGTGGGCCATGGGGCTGGTACCGCCGAGCACATCCGCGGCCTTCATGCCCGCCGCGAGCACCGCCGGCACCGCCCAGTTGCGCAGGCCCTCTTGCCACTCCCACGAGGGAAAGCCGAAGTGGAACGCGAGCCGATTTGCGGGCTCGAGGAACTGGTACACCTCATCCGGATGGATCCGGCCGCTCTGGAGCGCCGCCAGCAGCGCGGTGAAGACCGCCGCCGCCGCTGCGAGGACGCGGTCGATCCGGATCCGCGCGGATCCGTCGGCAGGCGGGGCGCTGGCGCTCTCGACGCTCACGGGAACGTCGGCCTCCAGCCCGCAGGCGGGGGCTGACAGCCGCCGTCGCGTCGATAGAGAACGAACCGCTCATAACGACCCACCTGAACGTACGCGTCGGGCACGCGCTGCACGTCCAGGGCGATGATGTAGTTCGCGCCGGAGAGCTCCATCTGGCCCATCCGGAAGAAGTAGGGCACCCCGCGATGGAGATACGTGTAGCCACCAGTCCAAGCGGGCCCCTGGCCGGTCACCACCACGCCGCAGAGGTCGTCGCGCGCTCCGACCTGAAGGAGAAGGCGGCTGGTCGCCTCATCGGCGTGCCACACGGAACGCTGACCGCCAGGCCCATTCACATCCTGACCGAGTTCGGCCATGGTCGCGCCCAGCGAAGCGGTGTAACCCATGATGAAGAACGCTGCTGCGAGCAGCGTCGCGGGCCAGCGCGGCAGCTTGAGCTGCTCATAGATCTGCCCCAGCCCCGCCCCCGCCAGCCCCATCGCGAACGGCACGATGGGCAACAGGAAGCGGAACTCCTTGTGCGGGATCACGCTGTGCGCGAGCCAATACGCGAGAACGACGACGACGTACCCGCGCGCGCGCGTCCAGATCGCCGCAAGCCCCAGTGGGATCAGAAGCGCAGACGGGCCGGTCGAAGTCCACGCCGTCTGCAAGTAGTAACCGAATGGTGAAGTCCCCCACTTCGAGGCCTTGCCCTCGATGAGGTTGAACTGCACGTAGGTGATGAACGCGTGGAACGGCCGTCCCCAGGTCACCCAGTCCAGCACGCCGCCCAGCAGACCGACGATCGCGGCCACGATGGCGAACTGAATCGCATCCTGCCTGCGCTTCTGCGCGAAGAGCAGCGCCAGCAGGCCCACGACGACCACGCCGTTCTGGTAGCGAAAGAAGACCGCCGTGGCCGCCAGCGCCGCCGCGATGCGCGCGCGCTTCGTGCCTGGCTCGAGCAAGAGCACCGCCGCGCCAACAATCAGCGGCCCGCTCACCGTCTCGGTCATGCAGCGCGCGCCGAAGACCACCATCGCCGGGAACGACGCCGAGAGCGCGCCCGCGAGCAGCGCCCCGGACGTGCCCGCGAGCTTCTCCGCCAGCCGCATCGACGCTGCGATCCCCGCGAGGCCCACGATGACCACTGCGACCTTGGCGATGACGATCAGCGTGAGCGCGCCGTGCACACCCAGCGCGGCCGCGAGCTTCCAGAGCAGCCCAATCAGGCCCGGGAAGAGCCAGGAGCGCGCGCCCTGCTCGAACTCCCAGGGGATGAGCCCGTAGCCGAAGGCCACCCGGTGACCTTGCTCGAGCGACTGGTAGATCTCGTCGGGCCAGAACATGCCCTGGTCGGCGACCGCGGCCCAGAGCCGGATGGGCGCCGCCAGGCCGAGGATGGCCGCGTAGGGCGCGAAGCGGGCGAGCGAGTGGGCGCGCGCGGGGGCGGCGGCGGGCGCGGCGTCGACGGCGGCGGTCACGCGCGACCTTCTACCGGGGGCTGCCCTGCGAGTCGAGGCGGACCGAGCGCCCCGGGAACCGAGCGGCCGAGCGGCAAGCGTCGACGGCGGGCATGCGATTCACCGTTGGCCACTTCACCTTCCGGCGACTCGAGGGTACGTTGCGAAGATTGTTTGAGGTCAAAGGAGTTTTTACTTGAAGAACGCTGCCTTCGCCGCCCTCACCGCCGTCATTCTCGCCGGTTGCAGCGGCTCCAGCTCCAGCTCCAGTTCCAGCTCCAGCACGACCACCACCGCCACTGCGACGGGTACCAGCGGCAGCAGCGGCTCCACCACCGAGGGCGCCAGCAGCAGCACGGGCGCGTCGACGGCGAGCAGCAGCACGGCCAGCTCGAGCTCCACCAGCGCGAGCACCGGGAGCAGCGGCTCGAGCTCCGGCAGCACGGGCTCCAGTGCGTCGTCGAGCACCGGCAGCTCCGGTTCGGACAGCGGCAGCACGGCGTCGTCCGGCTCGGGAAGCGGCAGCTCCGGCTTCGGATCCGGATCCAGCTCCGGATCCAGCACGGGCACCACGGGCAGCCTCACCATCGTGGACTGCAACGACGACGGCGGCGCCGTGCCCTGCAGCGCGTCCGGACTCGGCATCGACAGCGCGCAGCTCCAGGCCAACGCCAACAACGTGCTCAGCGCCATCGGCCTGGTGCAGTCGCACGGCGCGGCCTCGGTGGCGGTGCTCTTCGAGACCGACGGCGGCGCGGTGCAGGCCACGCCCATCTTCGCCGCGTTCGACGACGGTGGCGCGGAGACCCTGCCTGTGCTCGGGCTCGCGGCGTCGACGGACTATGCGATGCAGTTCGTGGCCAGCGACGGCGACGGCGGCCTCGCGCGCAGCCCGGTGCTCGACTTCAGCACCGCGGCGCTGCCCCCGGAGGTGGCCGCCCTGAACACGTTCACGGTCGTCCAGAACGGCCCGGTGGAGCCAGGCTACTTCGTGGTGCCCAAGCTGAGCAGCGGCACGGTGACCCCGCCCCAGCCGGTGATGGTGGTGGACCGGAGTGGGCAGGTGGTCTGGTACGTCGACCTCACCACTCAGCCCGATGGCGACTTCCAGAAGCAGCCCGACGGCACCTACGACGTCGCCGCGGCTGGCCCCTACTTCAACACCGTCCGCACCGGCATCTTCGAGAAGTTCGACGTGCTCGGGAACCTCCTGGCCTCGTACACCCTCCCCGATCCTGACGGCGGGACCGACCCGCATGAGCTGCGGACCCTCCCCGACGGGGACATGCTCATCCTGGGCGATACGCTGAGGGTCTTGGACATGACCGCCTACGATGGCGGCTCCAGCGCCACGGTGATTGGCAACACCCTGTATCGGATTCACCCGGACGGCGGTGCGGCCTTCATTTGGGACTCGTTCGACCACACCACGCCTGCGGATGTGGACCCCGCGCTCGTGGCTGTCACCAACAACCCGCTCGACGAGACGCACTGCAACGCCATCGACCAGACCTCCGACGGCAACTACCTGGTCAGCTCGCGCCACATGAGCCAGCTCTGGAAGATCGACGCCACCACCGGCGACGTGATCTGGAAGCTCGGCCGCCACGGCGACTTCACCTTCGTCAACGACCCGCTCAACGGCTTTGGCGGCCAGCACTTCGCTCGCGAGACGGCGCCCGACCGCATCCTGCTCTTCGACGACGGCAACAGTCACAGCCCGCAGGTGAGCCGCGCGGCCGAGTACCAACTCGCGTTCGACCCCGCGACCGGCGCGCCCACCACGGCCACCCTGGTGTGGTCGTACAACCCGGGCATCTACGGCTTCGCCATGGGCTCGGCGCAGCGCCTGCCGAACGGAAACACCGTCATCACCTACGGCACCGACTCGCGCATCGACGAGGTGGATCCGAGCGGGAACCTGCTCTGGCAGCTCAACGATCCGCACCCCGCATTCGGCCTCTACCGCGGGCTCTTCATCGATTCGCTGTACTAGCGGACCTTCCACGTACCCAAACGGCGGGGCGGACGCTATGGTCCGTCCCCGAAGTCCCGGTCCTGGAAGGATTCCCCGTTGACGCAAGTGGAGCTCCTCGAGACGGCCACTCCGGCACCGGCCCCGCGCTCCGCAGCTGCTTGGGTGGAGCGGGCGCTCACCGCTGCGCTCGGCCTCTGCCTGGCGGTCTCGGTTGCCTTCCGCTTCCTGGCGCTCGACCACATCCCAGGCATCAACGGCGACGAGGGCTACCTGGGTGTGCAGGCCTGGATGTCGCTGCACCGCGAGGCCGTCACACTCAAGACGGGAAGCGATCTCCTCCCCGATCCCTTCTCTCTCGGGCTCTCCTGGCTGGTGCATGCGGCAGCGGGCGTGTCGCTCTGGTCGCTGCGGTCACCCACCGCCATCCTCGGCGTGATCACCGTGGCGGTGGTGTACCTGCTGAGCAAGAAGCTCTGGGGCCCGTCGGTGGCCCTCGCCGCTGCGACGCTCGCCGCGGCCCTACCCACGCACATCGCGTACTCACGGTTCTTCTGGGAGCCGTCTCAGTCGCCGCTGGCGTGCATGCTCATCGTGTACACCGCATACGCGCGCAAGCCGGTGCTCTTCCTGCTCGCCTGCGGGCTGGCGGTAATGGTGCACCCCACCAACGTGTTCGTGGTGCCGTTTGCACTGATGATCTGGGTGCCGGGGGTCCGCGCACGAGCCACGTTCAGACACTGGCTACTGCCCCGGTGGAAGCTGGGCGCACTAGCGCTCGCGGCGCTAGTCGTGCTCGCCGCTGGGGCCTACGTGATCTCGCTACACCGGCAGAGCTTCACCGACGCCGCCCACCGCGCCACCGACCTCGAATCATGGATGCAATTCGCCAACCTCGTGCCGGGCATGCTCAGCGGCTCGACGGTCTACGAGTACCTGGTGGGCGGGCTTCCAGAGGCCGTGAAGACGCTCGGCAGGCTCGGCTTCGTGGCGCTCTTCATTGTGCCCGTGACCATCAGCCTCACCCTCGATCGCAAGCGCCTCGGCATGGACGTGCTCGGCCTCGCGCTCGCGCTGGTGGGCTTCTACTTGTTCGCCGGGCCAGTCGCGCTCTCGCCGCACACCGAGCGGTACGGACTCTGGCTCACCATCCCCACCTGCCTCATCGCCGTGAGGGCCTGGGACCACGCGGCTGGCGAGCGGCGATGGATGCTGGGGACAATCACGGTGCTCGTGTGCGCTGGGCTGCTGCTCGACTTCAATGCCCGGTACTTCGAGCGGTTCGTGGCTCACAACTCGATTAGCCACAAGACCTTCAAGAGCGGACCCGTGGAGCCCAAGCTCCAGGCCTTCGAGTGGATCGCGGCGCGCCGCGACCCGGCGCGCACCACCCGGGTGCTCGCCGGCGACTGGTGGAGCTACTGGGCCATCAAGTACCTCTCGCTCACCCAGCAACCTCGCTGGGAGGTGTCCATTCTCGACTCTGGCTGGGATGGGCGCTTCCCCAAGGATTTCGCCCTGCCCTCACGACCGGCGAGCTCGGTGCAGACGTTCTACGTGGGCTACGTGGAGGACGGCTTTGGCGAGAAGATCCGCAAGCGCGTGCCCGGCGCAATCGAGCAGCGCATCGCCGGTTACGGCGGCACTGCTGTGATCAGCGTGCTGGCGGGGCAGTGACCGTCAGGGCGTGTCCTGGAACTGGAACGCCTGGATGTAGTCGTCTTGGTAGACGCGGACCGCGTGGAGCCCGCCGAGCTGCAGCGGCTCACGTGGGCCCGCGCGCCGGACCTTGACGTCGCGGAGTGTGGCGGGCGAGAAGAATCCGCCCCGAGGTCCGTGCGCTTGCCGCTATCGAGGTGAAGTTCTTCGCCAGCGGCCAGGGGTGCCAGAGGCTCAGCGCAGTGAAGGTCACCCGACGGCCCGCGGGGCTGGGACTGGCGGCGTCGGAGCGAGGACGGGCGCGCTTGGCGCTGCAGGCGCGTCGACCGGAGCCGGCTCACTCCTGGCTGGCTCGCCTTCCGGCCGCACGCGTCTCGCTCAGTTTCCGCGCCGAAAGTCGCAGCTCCTGGTGGATCGCCGCCAGCTCTGCCGTGGAGCGGAGCATGCTCCCGAAGGAAAGCTTGGAACCCTGTACATCGGTCCATTTTTCGAGAGGCATTTCATACACGCGCCCGCGGGCAACGCGCTCAGCCAGTGAGCAAGCGACCGATCAGCTCCCCGTCAAATGACCCGCGCGATCCGAACGGCTGCTCGAGGGCCTCCCGGAACGCCGGGGTGTCGAAGAAGAGCTTGGCGACACACTGGGTGTCGTAGACCCCGATGCCGAGGATCAGCGACGCAAGCGTCGAGAGCACCCGACCCGCTTAGTGACGGCAGGCTTATTCGGTCGATCTGCGCGCCCGCTCGCGAGATCCGCGCCGCCAGCCCTACCCCGCGCCCCGCGGAAGATGGGCAAGCGGCAGAAGGAGGACGTCAAGGCCACGGGTGACTTCACCGTGACCGTGACCCCGCCGGGCGCCGCGCAGCCCACCGCCTCGCCGCCCGCGGCCCAGCCGGCGACGATCACCCCGCCCCTGCCAGCGATCAACACCGTCCCCGCGCCGGTGCTCAGCGCGGCGCCCGCGCCCATCGCCACGCCGGTGGCGAGCACGCCGGCGCAGCCCAGCAGCTCGGGTGACGCGGCGTCCGTGCCCAGCGGGAGCAACGGCGTGAGCGACGGCAGCGTGGCGCCGATGCTCATGAACGGGGCCGGTCACTAAGGCGGCCGGCATGTGGGAACAGGACAGAGGGTGCCTCGCCTGGCGAGGAGGCGCCCTCTTCTCTTGCCCGAACCCCTCGCGCCAGACCGGAGAACGCCATGCGACTCCATATCCAGCCCGAAGACGTCGAAGCCGCGCGG